>CAYHCW010000620.1:0-1921 GCA_964355025.1 uncultured Gemmatimonas sp.
CGGCGGCCGGTACTTGCGCTCCTGCCCGGTTCCGTGGGTTGATCGTCCTATGAGCGTGAGGCTGGCCGGGGATCGGAGCGCTGCGAACCGGGTGTATCTCTCAGCGTGAGCGGGGCGTGGGAGGGATGAGTTGCGGTGACCCGCTCTTGCGGAGGTTTGGAGCCCACTGCTACCCTCAAGGCGTTTCGGAAGATCGCTCGCGCAGAGCGGGGACCGACTCTCGGGCCCGCGCTTCGCGGGTGCAGCGCCTTGAACTTCGGCGGGTCGCTCGCCGTTCGAGGCGGAAGTTCCGCAGAGACACCGTTCGTAGCCGGGCAGCGATATGGATGCAGGATTGGCAGCCGTTTCCTCTGAGGGGATTACATGATGCGAATGATCCTGGTCGCGCTCGCGCTCGCTTCGCTGTCCGCGCTGGCAGCTTGTGACGATGGTGACGGCGGCGGCGGCTCTGCCGGTGGCTCCGGCGGCTCGATCGGCGGTGGTGGTGGTGGTGGTGGCGGCGAGGGCGGCACCGGCGGCGCGCAGGGCGGGAGCGGCGGCGGCCAGGGCGGCACCGGCGGCCAGGTCAGCGTTCCGCCGCAGGTGCACGTCACGCTCTTCACCCACATCGAAGACAACACGCCAGGCGGAACGATCCCTTCGGCGCCGAGCCGGATCGCGTACCTGGAGCTGCGCGGCAAGCTCATTGAGATGGCGGAGCTGGCGAGGAGCTACGACCTGCCCTGGACGCTGCAGCCCGACTGGAAGTTCCTCCTCGCCGCGCTCGAGTACGAGGACGCCGCGACCATGGCGTCCACGGGAAACAAGAACCTCTTCGTCTACCTGCGCGACGACCTGGGCGTGGCCATCGACCCGCACTCGCATGAGCACTCTGGCTACAACTACACCGATGTCGCCCACCTGCTCGGCCTGCTCGGCGTCGGGGGCAGCACGGTCATTGGCGGCCACATCTGGGACCCCGCGCTGCCCGAGTTCTCGGACTGGGACCGCTTCCGTGGGCCCCAGAGCGGCCTCACCTATCCCGAGGCGACCTGGCGCGGCGACATCCTCACGGGCGCCGGCACGCCCAATCATTTCAATGACCCGATCGTGAGCGGGGTCTGGCGTCCGCTCGATCGCGACAATTATTTCACCGACGATCCGGCGGGTAACATTGTCACGATTGGCCACTTCCACGAGGCCATGACCGGCGTGCAGGAGCTCGTGGACGCGTACGCGAATGGGACGGTGTCACCCACCTGCATGCTCACCGCGTCGTGGAATCTCACGCCAGCCACGCTCCGCGACCCCGCCGGCCTGGTTGAAATCGAGTCGACCGTCCTGGTGCCGCTCGCGGCGCTGCGCGACGCCGGCTCGGTGCGGGTCACCGACTTCACCACGCTGGTCGGCGCCTGGCAGACCGAGTATCGGGCAGATCCCTGTATCTACCAGCCGTAGCCGGGGGTTGCGCGTTCACTCCCTCGTTGAAAGGGGTCTGGAACGCATGCCTTTCAAGATCGCGACCACGCGAAATCAGATCGATTTCCCCGCGTGCGGGTCGGAGGGATCGACTTGAGCCCGCCCGTCTGATCGAGTGGCTTCTCGCTGCACGCAAAGACACACCTGAATACACATGCACGGCGAGTGCACGGCGAGGACCGCCAGGGTATCCTGCGGCTCTGCGTCTACGGCGCCCGCGGACCGCTCGCCGTCTCCCGACTGCGCGAGCTGCCCGACGGACGCCTCGTCTGCCGGAGGAAGCGCAAGGCCGCGAACGGCGCCGACGAGCTCGTCCTCCAGCCGCTCGAGCTGCTGCGCGAGCTCGTCGCGCCCGTCCCGCCGCCCGGCGTCGACCTCACGCGCTTCCACGGCGTCTTCGCCCCCAACTTTCGACGGTCGTCGATCCCCTCGAAATCCCTCCGACTTCTCCTTTCGGTCGTGC
>CAYHCW010000621.1:0-1914 GCA_964355025.1 uncultured Gemmatimonas sp.
ATGGCTTCCTCCATCACGCTGGAGAGTCCGCGGCGGTCGATGTCGTGCATGGTGAACACGTGCACGCCAAAGGCGCGCAGGTGGTCGCGTTCGCCGGCGTCGAGGTCGCGGATGCCGACAAGCACGGTATGCTCGGCGCGCACCGATGCGCCGTCGCCGAACATGAGTTGCGGGTCGCCATGGCCGAGCAGGTGCGCCACCGGCATGCCATGCACGTTGCCCGAGGGGCTCGTGGCGGGCGTGTTGATGTCGCCATGCGCGTCGACCCACAGCAGGCCCAGCGACTCGCCGCGGGCGCGAAGCGCGCGGGCGGCGCCGGCCACCGAACCGGCGGCCAGTGAGTGATCGCCGCCGAGGATCACGGGAAAATGGCGCGCCGCAACCGATGTTTCGACGCGCGTGGCGAGGTCGGCGCAGACCGAGGCAATGGTCGGAAGAAAGTCGCCGCCGCGCGCGTCGGGCGGAAAGGTGCCGCGGTCGGCGACGGCGAGGTTGCCGTGGTCGGTGACCGAGTGCCCCAGCGCCAACAGCTCATCGCGCAGGCCGGCGGCGCGCACGGCGTACGGGCCCATGTCGACGCCACGGCGGCTGGCGCCGAGGTCAAGGGGGACACCAATCAGGTCGATTTGAGTCATGGGTGCGAGATGCGAAGTGCGGGGTTCGGGGTGGCGGGTAACTGAACTTACTGTCCGGTGCCGAACTGCCGAGTGAACTTCACGGTCAGCGAGCGCGACTGCGGGCGCGTCCAGTTGAAGAAGCCATCGGCCTCTTCGCCATCATTCAGCACGATGAAGAGGCCGGTGGCGGCGGTGTTGAGCCAGCCGAAGCGGACGTTGGCCGTCCACGCGTGCGCCTGGTTGTTGAACTGGGTGAGCGACTGCACGAAGATGCGCGGCGAGAAGAAATACGCCACGCGCGCGCCCACGAGCGAGCGCACGAAGTTGCCCTGGTCGAGGTGCACGTCGTTGTAGTCGAACAGCAGGGACGACGTAATGGACGCACCGCGACGGTAGGTGAGGTTGATGTTGCCCCCGTTGCGCGTGCCGTTGTAGAACGGGCCGGCGTCGCCCCTGAGCACGAAGGAGAGCGCCTTGCTGGGGTCGGTGGACCAGTCGAGCCCAAGTGACGTGTAGTCGTACTGACCCGCCGGCAGCACCACGCCGTGCGCGATCTCGAACGGCCTCTGCAGTCCCTCGTGGTAACTGTTCAGTTCGGGTCCGAACTTGCCACCGGTGTTGAACTCGACCTCGGTGAAGTCGAGGTGCCACTGTCCCGATTGGTGAAAGCCGTCGAGGCCATAGTACTCGCGCCACGTCACATGAGGGTTCCACTGTCGCACGCGCTTCCACGTATCGCGCCGCACGAGGCGCATGGACTGGACTTCGGTGAACCGGTAGCCTGCCGTCCGGTTGAGGAAGCCGACTTCGGGATTGAAATCGCCACCGACCCGCATCACGCGCACGCTGTTGCTCCATGCATGCGAAAGAAAGGCGGCCCGCGCGCTCGCCGCGAAGTCGTCGCCCGATCGGCCGGGGGTCTCGGTCTTGCCGCCCCACCAGTCGACGGTCCATGCATCGCCGAGCCCCAGGCGGCCGTCGATGCCCAGCGTGCGGTTGTAGTCGTCCGGAAGCACGCCACCGGCCGGGGCCACGCGGGTGCCGACGGCCATGCGCTGCACGCCGATCACGCCGGCGAGCGCCAGCAGCACGAGGGCGAAGAGCATCAGCACGGCCTTCATGGCTTGGCTCCCGCGCCGAAGAGGCCGCGCACGGTCAGCACCAGCCAGGCGAGGTGCGTCGCACCGAGGGCCACCAGCCATGCCGTGCCCGCCGCGCCTTCCGCAGGCAGGGCCGGTGCCGCGACGATGACGCTCCAGCCCAGCGTGCTGCTCAGGGCGCTCGGCAGGTCGGCCCA
>CAYHCW010000622.1:0-1903 GCA_964355025.1 uncultured Gemmatimonas sp.
GATGCTAGATGTCCGGCGGCTGGTACCTAGCGCCTAGCTCCTATCACCTAGCTTCTGCATTTCCAGCTGCGCGATGCGCCGCCCGTCCATCTCCCGCACCGTCCACGTGGCGCCGCCACCGCTTACGCGGTCGCCCGCCTGCGGCAGGCGCCCGAGCGCGCCAAAGACGAACCCGCCAATCGTCGTGTAGTCGTCGTCGGGCACGTGCAGGCCGTGCTGTTCATTGACGTCACCGATTTCCGCGAGCCCCGGCAGCAGTGCCTCGCCCTGGGCGGTGCGCTGCACGACCGCCGCTCCCTCGTCGTACTCGTCGAGGATCTCGCCCACCAGCTCCTCGAGCAGGTCTTCCATCGTCACCAGCCCCGCCGTGCCGCCGTACTCGTCGAGCACGATGGCCAGGTGCTCCTTGAGGCGCTGGAAGTCGGCCAGCACTTCCTCCACCTCGCGCGACCCGGGCACCGCATGCACCTCGCGCATGATGCTCGACACCGCGAAGCTCGCCGGGCGGCGGCGCAGCACCGGCAGCAGGTCCTTGGCATGCACCATGCCGACAATGTTGTCCAGCGATTCCTCGAACACGGGATAGCGCGAGAACCCGGCGTCCTCCACCACGGCCAGCGCCTCGTCGAGCGTCATGTCGGCCGAGAGGGCCACGATGGCGGTGCGCGGCGTCATGACCTCGCGCGCGTTCTTCTCGGAGAACTCGAAGACCGCGCCAATGAGGTCGGCGTCCTCCTGGTCAATCTCGCCCTCGCGCTGGCTCTGCTCCACGATGACCTTTAGCTCCTCGGGCGAGTGCACCGCCTCGTGCGAGGAGTCGATGTTGAGCCCGAACAGGCGCAGCACGACGTTGGCCGACGCGTTGAGCAGCCCGGTGAATGGCCTCGCCAGCCAGGCGAAGCCGAGCAGCGGCGGCGCGAGCCACTTGGCCCACGTCTCGGGGTGCTGCAACGCCGCCGTGCGCGGCACCAGTTCACCAAAGACCACGTGCAGGTACGTGACCGCCATCAGCGCCACGGCGGCCCCCAGGCTCACGCGCAGTCCGGCCTCGATGGCGAATGGCAGCAGCGCAAACCACTGCTCGAACACGTGCCCCACGGTCTCCTCGGCCACCCAGCCCAGCCCCAGCGAGGCCACGGTGATTCCCAACTGGCTGGCCGAGAGCACACGCACCAGATTGTCAGAGGCGCGCAGGGCGAACCGGGCAATCGGGTCGCCGGCGCGGACCATCGCCTGCAGGCGCGTGCGGCGGGCGCGCACCAGCGCAAATTCCACCGCGACGAAATACCCGTTCAGGAGAAGCAGCAGGACGATGAGGCCAAGTCGCGAGAGCACGGGTGAAAGTTACGGGGACTGCGCACCGCTGGCCAATGGGCGCGCCTTGGCGATGCCGCACACACACTCCGCGGATGGTCACACGCACGCGCACCAGCGCACGGCAGCCACCGCCGGGCTGAAGCTCGCCCTCTGGCTGACGCTCGCGTTCTTCTTCGCCGAGGTGATCGGCGGCTGGATGGCCAACTCGCTCGCCCTGCTGGCCGACGCCGGCCACATGTTTACCGACGTCGGGGCGCTCGGGCTGTCGCTGTTCGTGGCCTGGTTCAGCCGCCAGCCCGGCTCGGCGCGCAAGACCTACGGGTACCTGCGCTGGGAAATCCTCGCCGCCTTCATCAATGGGTCGGCGCTGCTGCTCGTGAGTGCCGTCATCGTGTGGGAGGCGCTTGGGCGACTCCGGCACCCCGAACCGCTCGACAGCGGGCTGATGCTGGTGGTCGCCACGGGCGGCCTGGTGGTCAACGTCATCGCCGCGCGCCTCCTGCACGCCGGCGCGGCGCACTCGCTCAACGTGCGCGGCGCGTACCTGCATGTCCTCAGCGACCTGCTGGGCTCGGTGGCGGCGATC
>CAYHCW010000623.1:0-1902 GCA_964355025.1 uncultured Gemmatimonas sp.
CGGCTCGGCGTGCGTGGAGAGCCGGTCGTTCGACGGGCAGATCACGTTCCGCGACTGGACGCCGGTGAACACGCAGGAGTACGGCGTGGTGGCGCCCGACCCGCGCAACCCGGACATGGTGTACGGCAGCGCGAGGTCCGGCGTGTCGTTGTGGAACCGCAAGACGCATCAGACCACGCAGGTGGGGCCCGACATGTCGGCGCGCGGCCCCAACGGCGAAGCGTACAATCGCAACGTGCGCACCATGCCGCTGGTCTGGTCGCCGGTGAATAGCGACCTGCTGTTCTATGCATCGAACGCGGTGTGGAAGACGGCCGACCGCGGCACGTCGTGGACGCGCATCAGCCCCGACCTCACGCGGCAGGCGGCGTGGGAGCCGCCGGCGAACGCGGGCAAGTACGCGAGCACCATCAAGCCCTCGCCGCTGGGCGCCGTGACGGCGCTGGCGCCGTCGTACAAGGACGCGGGCGTGCTCTGGGCCGGCACGGACGACGGCCAGGTACAGGTGACGATGAATGGCGGCGCCACGTGGGCCAACGTGACGCCGGCCGCCCTCAAGCCGTGGACGCGCATCTATAACATGGACGCGGGGCGCCACGACAAGCTGACCGCGTATGTGGCGGCCAACACCCTGCGTCTCGACGACATGGCGCCGCACTTCTGGCGCACGCACGACGGCGGCAAGACGTGGACCGAGATCAGCACGGGGATCCTGACCAACTACCCGGCGAATTCCATTCGTGAAGATCCGCGCGTGAAGGGGCTGCTGTTCGCGGCCACCGACGCGCAGGTGTGGGTGAGCTACGATGACGGTGACCACTGGCAGTCGCTGCGCAACAACATGCCGGCCATTTCGGTGCGCGACCTGAAGGTGAAGGACGACAGCGTCTGCCAGTGTGCCGACCTCGTGATCGGCACGCACGGGCGCGGCTTCTGGATTCTCGACAACCTCACGCCCATTCGGCAGGCCGCCGAGCTGGCCAAGGCGGCGGCGTCGCACACGGCGTATCTCGTGAAGCCGGCGACGGCGCTGCGCATCCGCTCCGGCACCAACGAGCCGACACCGCTGCCGCCCGAAGTGCCGGCCGGGCAGAACCCGATGGCGGGTGGCGTCATCGACTACTTCCTGCCGCACGCCGCGGGTGAAGTGACGCTGGAGATTCTCGACGCCAAGGGCGTGGTGGTGCGCACGTACTCCAGCAAGGACCCGGTGCTGAATCCGCATCCGGCCCTCGACCGCGCGGCGTACGACAAGATTTGCCAACAGAATGTCACGGCGACCTTTTGCGGGTTGCCACTCTATTGGCCCGGTGCGCCGATGGTGTTTGGTGCCGGCGCCGGCATGCATCGCGTGGCGTGGGACCTGCGCCTGCAGCCGGCGCCGACGGAAGACGTGAACGCTGCCGGCGACGTTGACGCCACCGGCGCCGTGGCGGGGCTGGCCACGCTGGGAGAGTCGGCTCCGTGGGCGCCGCCGGGCAGCTACACTGTTCGCCTGACGGCCGACGGCAAGGCGACGACGCAGCCCATCACGGTGAAGCTCGATCCGCGCGTGAAGACGCCGGCCCCGGCGCTGGCGCAGCTCAACACGCTGACGCGCCAGATGTGGGACGGTGCAACAGCCGGACGTGCGGCGTTTGCCGAGGCGCGCGCGCTGGCGGCGAAGCTGGCGAGCGAGTCGGGCGCGGATGTCGACGCATTCAAGGCGCGTCTCGATTCACTCGCACCGGCGCCGGTGCGCGGTCGTGGGGGACGCGGCTTTGGCGGTCGCTTTGGTGCGCCGGCCGGCCCCGCGACGCTCTCGAGCATCAGCGGCACGATGATGAGCGCGGCGATGGCGATGCAGGGCGCGGAGGTGGCGCCGACCGCCAACCAGGCGGCGGCGTGCGAGCGTGCGGGCAA
>CAYHCW010000624.1:0-1893 GCA_964355025.1 uncultured Gemmatimonas sp.
CCGCGACCCCAACCTTGGCAAGGTTGTGCTCTACCAACTGAGCTATTCCCGCACTCCAGTGAATTTTAGCGGCCCGCCGGAGCCCAAGCAACACCTAGCACCTAGCCCCTAGCACCTAGCCCCTCAATTCTCGCCCCCGCATCCGCGCTCACCACCCACGACCGCGGCTTCGTGCCAATCGCCGCCGCAAAATCCGTCACGATCGCCCGCGACAGCGACTCCAGCGCGTGCGCTTCGCCAAAGACCACCGCGCAGCCACCCCACCCTGCCCCGGTCAACCGTGCGCCGCTGATGCCCGTCGTCCGCATGGCGTACTCCACTACCCAGTCGAGTTCGCGCGACGAGCACTCGTAGTCGTCGCGCAGCGACGCGTGCGACGCGAGCGCCAGCGCGCCGGGAAATCGCGCGCCGCTCGCCAGCACCTGCACCACCTGCCGCACCCGCTCGCACTCGGCGATGACGTGCCGCGCGCGGCGGCGCTCCACGTCGGGCAGCTCGGCGCGGTCCAGTTGCTCGACGGTGGCTGCCGCGAGCGTCGTGACGTCGGGCGCAATGCGCTGGATGGCCACGAGCGCCGCCGCGCACTCCTGCACCCGACTGGCATACGCCGACGCGCGCAGGCTGCGCGGCACCGCCGTGTCCACCACGAGCACCGTCTCGGCAAAGGGCACCGGGCGCACACGCACCGGCGCAAAACCCATATGCAAGGCATGGCCCGCCACCCCGCACGCCGCCGACAGCTGGTCCATGGCGCCGCACGGCACCCCAACGAACTCACGTTCCGCGCGCTGACTGAGCAGCGCCAGCGCCACCGGGTCGGTGTCGAGCCCCAGCAATGACTGCACCGCAAAGCCAAAGGCCACCTCGAGCGCCGCCGACGAACTGAGTCCGCTCCCCGACGGGATGTCGCTGGCCACGGCGACGTCGAATCCAGGAACGTCGATGCCCGCACCGATCAGCTGGTCGAGCACACCCGAGGGATAGTCGGTCCACTGCTTGCGCCGCCGCAGCTGCGCATGATCCAGCGTCAGCACGCCGCCCGTGCCCCCGGAGTTGATGCGCGTCACCCGATCCCCGTCACGGAGTCGGATGGCCACCGCCGTGCGCCGCTGAATGGCGATGGGCAGCGCTTCGCCGCCGTTGTAATCGACGTGCTCGCCAATCAGGTTCACGCGCCCCGCCGCCGAGGCGACCAGCGCGGGTTCGCCCCCGAAGGAACGCGTGAAGTGCCGCCGCGCCTCGTCGGCAATCACGGGCGAACGCCGAACGCGTGCACCGCAAACCAGGTGGCGTACGCCAGCAGGCCGGACAGCGCGGCGTCGCCGCCACCATCGGTCGCCTCCCCCTCGGCGTCCACACGCTCGGCGGCCACGCCCAGCGAGAGCGGCGCGCGCCGCAGCCATTCGAGCACCTTGCCGGCATCGGGTCCCATCAGGCGCGCCAACTGCTGCGCCAGAAACTCCGGCTGCGTCACCTTCTTGGCCGTGCGGCGATACACCGAGTCGCTGCGTTCCACGGTTTCGTACAGCGGCAGCCAGAGCGCCGAGCCAATGGGATCGTCCGCCTCGCTGAGCTGACCCGCCAGGTCGCCGCCGGCCACGAACGCCGACTTGTCCCCACCGGGGGCGAAGTGGCGGCGCAGCGCGGCGCGCACCCCTTCGGGGTCCTGAAGCCCCTTGATCGCTTCTTCGTCCAGCGTGCGCTTGAGGCAGTCGAGCGCGTACGCCACCACCGCATTGCCGTGCAGCATGAACGGTTGCGGCGCGGGCACGCCGGCCAGCGTGACTTCGGTGCGATACAGCGGGTGCACCTTGTCGCGCCGCGCCGTGAGGTCGTCGTTGGACACATACAGCGTGTCGGCGAGCACGGGCTCTTCGACAATGCGGTCATCCC
>CAYHCW010000625.1:0-1893 GCA_964355025.1 uncultured Gemmatimonas sp.
CCCCCATTCCAGCGGGTGCTCGGGCGTGGACCCGAGCGTTGGATCAGCGCAAGCGGGAGGGTCTGTCTGGGCGGACGGGCAAATCTCCACCTCCGACATCGCCGTGGCGACCGGCGCGGCGACGTGAGGAAGGCAGGCCAGCAACCCTGGGAGGAGCATCATCGGACGGAGCTTAGCCAGTCGTGAGGCCCGGCGTGCTTGATGTGGGAGAAACCGGGCGCGGCGCCTACCGTCGTAAGCACGGCCCGCCGCAGCACCTACACCGTCGTCGCCTCCATGCTCGCCGACGCCACGATTGCGAGCTTCGACGATGCGGGCGGCTGAAGGCCGTCATCGCCGTCAAGGACGGCCACCCCCCCGTGTTACGATGACCCGCTCCTCCTGCGGAACTCCCGTGTTGCTGCTCGCGCTCGCCTCCGCCGCCTTCGCGAATCCGCGTCCAGGCTGGGCCTTGAACGGAGTGGCAGCGGGCGACGACATGGGTACCGCCCTCGCGGCCGGGGGGGGATAGGGGCTATGAACCGCACCTCGAAAGGAGAGTGACAATGCGGCGATCAACCCAAGCAGCGCCAGCCCGGCGGCGAGCGCAGCGCCCCGGCCCGACACCTCCAGGACCACCGGGCCCACGATCCCCAAGCCGATCAGGGCGCAGAGCCCCCAACCGAAGAGGCTGTGGAGCGCGTAGCGGAGTCGGGGGGGCTGGGGAAGGAGGTCTAGCAAGGCTCCGGGGACACCGGCCAGCAGGAGCGCGGCCCCCACCGCGGAGGCGACGGTGACGGGCGCCACACGTTCACCGCCGGTGATTCGCGTGAGCACGAGCTCTGCGGCGCACAGCACGACGCCGAGCCGCAGCGCGGCGGGCCAGGCAATTGCGGGGGGCGGGGGCTTCATCGGCGCGATCGTACCGGAAGGCAGGGCGCCGTGAGAGCCAGCGCTAGCAGCAGGGCGGACGCGCGCCACGGTTCCGGCTCAGCGCGGCGCGGCCGCCGAGCGCGCGTCGCCCTTGACCACCTCGACCCCCAGCGCTTTCAGCCGCTGGGCGGCGAGGCTGTCGGGCTTGCGGGCGAGGCCACGGACGGTCAGTCCGCGGTCCAGGAGGACGCCGAAAACAAGGATGGGTGGAGAGGACATTGGTAGGGGGTAACATGGATGCCGCCGTGGAACGGCTTCCGACGCGCGCCGGCTGGCCCGGGAGATGTAGAGCCCGCTACACGTACATCCGCGTGGCTGGGTCCCCCGCCTGAATCGCGGCGTCGAAGGCGCGGCCGGTCTCCGTGCGCTGCATCCGCCGCATGTAGGCGCCGGGGGCGAAGCGCGTGAACGAGCGGAAGGCGTTGATGAAGTGGCTCTGGTCGAAATAGCCGGCCTCCAGCGCGATGGCCGTCCAGTCGGGCACGCTGGGCTGGCGGTCGAGCGCCTCGAAGGTGGCTTGGAAGCGCGCAAGCTGGATGAACCGCCGGGCCTCGATCCCGACCGACGCGCCGAAGCGCCGACGGAACTGCCGCAAGCCGATCCCGGCGTCGTCCGCGAGCGCCTGGAGCAGCACCTGGCCGCGCTTCTCCAGGATGGTCTCCACGGCTTCGACCACCGGCTGGTCGAGGGCTA
Source organism: uncultured Gemmatimonas sp. (assembly GCA_964355025.1). Classification (GTDB taxonomy): domain Bacteria; phylum Gemmatimonadota; class Gemmatimonadetes; order Gemmatimonadales; family Gemmatimonadaceae; genus PNKL01. Next base: position 1,606 of record CAYHCW010000625.1, read on the forward strand.
CCTGGCGCAGGTTCTGCACCAACAACGCCTCGATCTGGGCGATGCGCTCGGCGAGACCGACCGCCGTCCGTAGCCGCCCATCGAGGCCCTCGACCCGGCGGAGCAGGGTCGCGAGCGGGATGTTGCGGTCCACGATCTCCGGGATCGCTCCCGCGAGGAAGGGCCGCAGGCCCCAGGGGTGCAACCCCACCATGATCACCCCCAGCCGACCGGGGCACAGGTACTCGACGGTCTGGCTCATGAACCCGGTCACGGCGACGTCTGGGCTCGGGACCGGCGGCCCGCCCA
>CAYHCW010000626.1:0-1890 GCA_964355025.1 uncultured Gemmatimonas sp.
CCGGCGGCGAGGAACAGGATGGGCAGGGTGCGGGGGTGCATTAACAGGAGTGATCCCCCAGAGGGCGCGTTCTGGGGGGGGGGGCGGGGTGGGGGGGTTTGGTGCGGGGGGATGAGTGGAGTGCGGGGTGCGGGGACCCGAGGCCCCCAGCCCCCGCACTCAACCTCCACTCGTCCCCCCGCACCAAACCCCCGCACTCCGCACCCCAGCCCCGAATTGTTGCCCGCCGCACGAGCGCGTGCGACCTTTCCCCTGTGTCCATCCTCCGCCTCGCCATCGCCCAGTTCCGCCCCAAGAAGGGCGACGTGAGCGCGAACCTCGCGCGCGCCGGCCGCGTACTCGCCCAGGCGGCGGCCATGGAGCCGCACCCGCACGTCATCCAGTTCCCCGAGACCATCCTGTCGGGTTACTTCGTGGAGGGTGGGGTGCGCGAGAACGCGCTGAGCGCCGACGCCGTGGTTCGCGCCCTCGACGTCCACTGGCGCGCGGCGGCCAAGCCGGGCTCGACGATCGACGTCATGGTGGGCTTCTACGAGCAGCACGACGGCACGCTGTTCAACAGCGCGCTGTACGCGCGGTTCGGGGGCGCCGAACCGGTGCTGCTGCACGTGCACCGCAAGAACTTCCTCCCCACGTACTCGATGTTCGACGAGGAGCGCTTTGTCGAGCGCGGATACGACATCCGGGCCTTTGACACCGCGTGGGGCCGTGCGGCGATGCTGGTGTGCGAGGACGCCTGGCACTCGCTCACCGGCACCATTGCCGCGCTCGACGGCGCGCAGGTGATCTTTGTCAGCTCGGCCGCACCGGCGCGTGGCGTCCATCCGCGCGACGACGGCGTGGAGGGTCCGGGGAGCGTGGCGCGCTGGGAGCGCCTGATTCGCGACATCGCCGAGGAGCAGGGCGTCTATTGCACGCTCGCCAACCTGGTGGGCAGCGAGGGAGGCAAGCTGTTCCAGGGCGCCTCGCTCGTGGCGGGTCCGCGCGGCGACGTGCGCGCGCGCGCCCCGCTGTGGGACGAGGCATTGCTCGTGACCGAACTCGACCTCGGCGATATTGCCCGCAGTCGCGCCGACGCACCGATGCTGAGCGACCTCAAGGTCGCGATGCCGTTCCTGTCGGCCGAGCTGAAGCGCGCCGTCTACGCTCCCCGCCTCTCGCCGAAGCCGCGCGTCGTCTCGCGACGCGAACCGGGCACCGGCGACGCCCCGCGCCTGGTGCCGCGCTCGACGGCTGCCGCGGCCGACGCCCTCCCGGTCGTGGTGCCCGTCGATGGCGGCCGCGCCGCACCGCCACCGCTGGCCATCGACGCGCCGATGGTGGAGCGCTGGCTCGTGGAGTTCCTGCGCGACGAGCTGGGGCGCCGCGGCTTCACCAAGGCGGTCGTGGGCATCTCGGGTGGGGTCGACTCGGCCGTGACCGCGACGCTGGCCGCGCGCGCCCTGGGCAGGGAGAACGTGATCGGTGTGCGACTGCCCTACCGGTCGTCGAGCGCCGACTCGCGCTCACACGCCCAACTCGTCATCGACGCGCTCGGCATCGAGGGGCGCACACTCGACATCAGCGCGGGCGTCGACGGCTACCTCGCCAACGAGCCCGAGGCCGATGCCGCGCGGCGTGGCAACGTGATGGCGCGCATGCGCATGATCGCGCTGTTCGACCTCAGCGCCAGGTATGGCGCCCTGCCGCTGGGCACGGGCAACAAGAGCGAGCGCCTGCTTGGGTATTTCACGTGGCACGCCGACGACTCGCCTCCGGTGAACCCGCTGGGCGACCTGTTCAAGACCCAGGTGTGGGCGCTGGCACGGCATCTGGGCGTACCGCCGGAGATCGTCGACAAGCCGGCGAGCGCCGACCTCGTGCAGGGGCAGACCGACGAAGGCGGCTTTG
>CAYHCW010000627.1:0-1883 GCA_964355025.1 uncultured Gemmatimonas sp.
CGCCGCGCCATCGCCATGGGCACCGAGGACGGCGCCTTCGAGCTGTGGAGCTGGCCGTACAAGTGGATGCACGACTTCCGGCTGAGCTTCCGCGTGCCCAAGTACACGCAGCCCATCGCCGGCCGCGATGTGGCCCGCTCGGTGCTGGTGCGCCCCGAGGGCGTCACCATCACCTACGCGTACGAGACGTTCACCGTGAAGCAGACGGTGTTCACGCCGCTCGACCTGCCCGCCGTGGTGATGCTGCTCGAAGTGGACGCCATCCGGCCGATGGAGATCATCGCGTCGTTCACCCCCGACCTGCATCTCGCGTGGCCGGCGTCGCTGGGTGGCCAGTACATCGCGTGGCGCCCAGACGCCAAGGCGTTCGTGTTCAGCGAGAGTCGCCGCAAGGTGAGCGCGTTCCTCGGCTCGCCGGCGGTCACGCAGGCCAGCGACGTGCCCGCGCACCAGCTCACTGCCGCCCCGCCGCAGTTCACCATTGGCGTGGGGAGCGCCAATGAGCGCTACACCGAACCGAAGCTCGGCGAGCCCCCCGGCGGCAACGTCAACATCCACGTGGCGTTCATCCCCATCGTCCTCGCCGGCGGCGAGATGCCGCGCGACTCGGCGCTCGCCCTCTACAAGCGCCTGCTCGAACCCGGCGTGATCGAACGCGAGTGGAAGAAACGCGTGGCGCATGCCGACTCCATTCGCACGCAGCAGGTGTCGGTGCGCACGGGTGATGCCGACCTCGATCGGGCGGTCGAATGGGCCAAGGTGAACCTCGATGAGTCGATGGTCTGCAATCCCGACCTCGGGTGCGGCCTGGTGGCCGGCTATGGCCTGTCGGGCGGCGCGAGCGATCGCCCCGGCTTCGGCTGGTTCTTTGGGGGTGATGCGTCCATCAACTCGTTTGCGATGAGCGCCGTGGGCCAGCACGAGCTGGTGCGCGACGGCGCGCTGAAGTTCTTCGCCAAGTACCAGCGTGCCGACGGCAAGATCACGCACGAAATCTCGCAGGGGGCGGGGAAGGTGGACTGGTTTGGCGCGTATCCGTACGCGTTCTACCACGGCGACACCACGCCGTTCTGGATTCTCGCGTTCGGCGAGTATTGGAAGCAGACGGCCGACACCACCACCGTGCGGTCGCTCTGGGCCAACGTGAAGAAGGCGTATGAGTGGTCGCGCAAGTGCGACACCGACAACGACGGCCTGATGGAGAACACCTGCGCCGGCGCCGGGGCGCTGGAAGTGGGCGACTTGCAAGAGGGCATCGTCAGCGACGTCTACCTGAGCGGTGTCTGGGTAGCCTCGCTCGAGCGCTTTGCGCGGATGGCCGACGCGATGGGCGAGCCGACACTGGCCGCCGAAGCGCGCGCCGAGCGCGTGAAGGCGCTGGCGACGCTCGAGGCCAAGCTGTGGATTCCGTCGAAGGGGCAGTACGCGTTTGCGGTGCTTGAAAAGGGCGTGATCAACGAGTCGATGACGGCATGGCCGGCGACGGCGATGGCGTTTGACGTCTTTGACAAGGCCAAGGGCCGCCTGATGGCCGAGCGGATGGCGCGCAGCGACCTCATGACGGATTGGGGGGCGCGGCCGCTCTCGAGCACGAGTCCGTTGTTCGACCCGATGCACTACAACAACGGCGCCGTCTGGCCGTTCGTGACCGGGTGGGTGGCCACGGCGCAGTTCCGGTACGGCAATCCGCATGCCGGCTGGCAGGCGTTGCGCGCCATTGCGAACACGACGTTCGACGAGTCGCGGGGCCGGAACCCCGAGGTGATCAGCGGGCGCGTGTACAAGCCGCTCGATACCGCGGTGCCGCAGCAGTTCTTTGCGACGTCGATGATACTGACGCCGCTGCTGCGCGGCATGCTGGGGATCGAGGTGGACGCGCCGGC
>CAYHCW010000628.1:0-1874 GCA_964355025.1 uncultured Gemmatimonas sp.
TGGAAGTCCACAAGCAGGTGCCGCTTGGCCGCCTCCACCGCGACCCGCTCGTAGAAGTTGACCATCCACTGGTCCTCGCGCTGCATGAAGTCGACCTTGATGCCCTTCACGCCCCACTTCTCGAACAGGTCGAGTGCCGGCTGCATCTGCAGGTCGAGCGTCTTCCACACCACCCACATCACCAGGCCGACGTGCTTCTGCTTCGCGTAGGCCGACAGCACCTCCATGTCGATGGCCGGCACGGTGGCGAGCAGGTTGCCCAGCGGGTACCAGCCTTCGTCGAGGATGACGTACGGGATCTTGTACTCGGCGGCGAAGTCGATGTAGTGCTTGTAGCTGTCGGTGTTGACGCCCGCGCGAAATGGCACGCCGTAGATGTTGTTGGCATTCCACCAGTCCCACGCCACCTTGCCCGGCGTGATCCACCGGGTGTCGGCCATCTTCGTCTCGGATGCCAGGCGATAGATGATGTCGGTGGTGAGCAGTGTCTCGTCGCGCTCGGCCACCACGACCACGCGCCAGGGAAAGTCGCGCGTGCCCGTGGTCCTGGCGATGAAGTCCTCGCGTTCGAGCACGACTTCATCGCGATCGCGCTTCAGCTCCACGCGCCTGGGGTACGCCGGAAAAAGCCCCTTCAGCGTGTTGGGCGCATCGCCGGCCGTGAGATCCATGCCCGGATAGTCGAGCAGGTCGGCCTCCGTGACCACCGCCTTCACGCCGTCGGGCAGGACGACCATCGCTGGCAGTCCCGAAAAGCGACCGCCCTTGATGTCGCTGAGCTTGAGCCGCTTGTACTGCCGCTCCTGATGCGACTGCAGGCTCGTTTCTTCGGGAAAGTAGATCTCGTGGTCGCCCGCCCAGGCCAGCGTCGCCTCCTCGTTCCGCACGGTGATCTCACCGGGGAGGTTGGTGGAGAACCGGTATGCCACGCCGTCATCGTAGGCGCGCACGACGAGCGCGTAGCCGCCCGCGAACTCGATGCGGCGTTCGCTGCCGTGATTGTGCACCGCCGCGCGCTTGATGCGCACCACGGGCTTCAGCAATTCGCGCACCGCTCGCGTGGCGGAGGAGGCCACCACCGGACGGGCGCCAAGCACCCGACCATCAGCGAGCGTCATGCCGAGCCGCGACGGCTGCAGGATCACCCGTCCATGCAGGGCAATCGACCAGGTCAGCTGGCCGTCAACGCCGACGGTGACGACCAGGGCGCCATTCGGCGACTCGACCGTCAACGGCGCCGCCTGCGCCAGCGCCCGGTGCGGCACCGCCAGCGCCGCGCCGGCGATCACCACCGCGCCAACCCACGCTCTTGCGGTCACTGCACAACCCCCGAGTCCAGCGTCACTTGGTCACCGTGAGGCCACGCGCCTCGAGCATCGGACCGACCTGCGGATCACGCCCGCGAAATGCCCGGTACAGCGCACCCGCGTCGTCGGTGCCGCCACGCGCGAGAATCATGTCGCGGTAGCGCTGGCCGTTGGCGCGCGTCAGTCCGCCGTGCTCGGTGAACCACGCGTAGGCGTCCTCGTCGAGCACCTCGCTCCACATGTAGGCGTAGTAGTTGGCCATATAGCCCCCGCCCCAGATGTGCGCAAAGTACGGCGTGCGGTAGCGCGGCGGCACGAGCGGCGTCGCCACGCCAAAGCGCTTCAGCGCCTCGGCCTCGAACGCGGCCGCATCCGCCTGCTGCGCGCCGGGTGCCAGGGTGTGCCACGCCATGTCGAGCAGCATGGCCTGCACCGTCTCGCTCGTCGCAAACCCCATGTTGAACGTGCGGGCCTTCTTGAGCTTGCCAATGAGTGCGGCGGGCATCGGCAGTCCCGTCTGGTAGTGCTTGGCATAGTTCGCGAGCACGCGCGGGTCGAGCGCCCAGT
>CAYHCW010000629.1:0-1870 GCA_964355025.1 uncultured Gemmatimonas sp.
AGGCCGCTGGGGAACCACCAGTGACAGTGCACCACGTCGTAGCCGCCGTCGCGCACGAGCCTTCGCGCCGCGCGGCGCCCGGCGCGCAGCATGAGCAACAGCGACAGCTTGCCGCGCCACGACGCGGCCACCTGTTCGGCCATGGTGCCGGTGTACGCGAGCGTCTCCCACGCCGACGGGGCGTACCGATAGCGCCGCACTCGCACGCCCCCGATCGCTTCGTCGGCGGCGAGTCCGGGCGCCGACGGGGCGAGCACGTCCACGACGACGCCGCGAGACGCGACGGCCTGCGCCAGGGCGAGCACAAAGGCCCCCGCCGCATCGCCCGCGAACCGCGGGAATGCGTGCGTGACGAACAGGACCCTGAGCGGCCGCTCGCTCACTCCGGCGGCGGCTGAGTGCCTTCGTCGAGCCGCCGGCGCAAGTCGCGCAGTTCGGCGCGCTGGCCGGCAATCTGCTCGCCCAACAGGCCGGTGGCGAAGAAGATGCTGCCGAGGATGAGGCAGGTCTGGATGACGGTCCAGACCGCGCGCACGCCGACGTTTGCCGTGAACAGCATGTACAGCGCCACCAGACCGGCCACGAACCCGACGCCGAAGAGCACCACACCGAGCATGCCGAACAGCAGGAGCGGCTTCTGGGCGAATCGCAGCTCAAACCAGACCGACAGCATGTCGAGCACACCCACCGGAATGCGGCCGATGCCGAATTTCGACTTGCCGGCGTGTCGCGGGTACAGCGGCACCGGGATCTCGCTGACGGTGAATCCCTGCTGCGCGGCGAGCACGATCATGTACCGGTGCCAGTCGGGGCGCGTCGGCTGCGCTTCCATGATTTCGCGGCGGTACGCCTTGACGTTGTTGAGGTCCTTCACGCGCACGTCGAACAACGCTCGGCTGAGCCAGTTGTAGATGCGCGACACGAAGGCCTTTTCGTACACGCCCTGCTTGTAGCCGGTCACCATGTCGCTCTCGCCGGCCAGAATGGGGGCCACGAGGCGCGGAATGTCCTCCGGCTTGAACTGCAGGTCGGCCGGGTAGAAGACGAGGATGTTCCCGCGCGCCTTGAAGAAGCCGGTGCGCAGCGACTCGGCGATGCCGCGCCGGGCGCGATGCCGCGCGGTGCGCAGGAACGGATGGCGCTCCTTCAGCGCCTGCAGCACCGTCCACGTAGCGTCCACCGAGCCGTCGTCGATGACGACGACCTCGTACTGCTCGGGGCGACCGGCGAACGCCTGCGCGCACAGGTCGAGCAGGAGCGGCAGGTTGTCAGCTTCGTCCTTGGCGGGGACGAGCACGGAAACATCGATAGGAGGCACGGGTGCGGGGTGCGGGGGTTGGGTGAGGAGAGCGAGTGTGGTGCGGAGGTTGAGGGACCGGGACTTCACCATGGCAGCGGACGGCGTACAACGTAGAGCGTACAGCCCACAGCTTCTCTTGCAGTTAGACCCGCTTGCGCATCCGCGCCGACAGCACCTTGAGCTGATCCCGGTATTTTGCGACTGTCCGGCGCGCGATCTGGATGCCCTCGCCTTCGAGGATCGCCACGATGGCCTGATCGGTGAGCGGGTCCTCCGGATTTTCGCCCTGCACCATCTTGCCGATCTTGTCCTTGATGCCGCGGGCGGAGACGTCTTCGCCCCCGGTGGTCGCGATGCCGGACGAGAAGAAGTACTTGAGCGGCAAGACGCCGCGCGGCGTTTGCGCGTACTTGTCGTTGGTCACGCGGCTGACGGTCGACTCGTGCATGCCGATGACGTCGGCCACCTCGCGCAGCGTCAGCGGCTTCAGGTACTGCACGCCCTTTTCGAAGAAATCGCGCTGCCGGTCGACGATGAAGTGCATCACCTTGAGCATCGTGTGGCGCCGCT
>CAYHCW010000630.1:0-1864 GCA_964355025.1 uncultured Gemmatimonas sp.
CAGCACGTTGAGGCGGTAGAACAGGTCGGCCCGGAACTCCCCGGCCGCCACCTGATCCTTGAGGCTCCGGTTGGTGGCGGCAATCACCCGCACGTCCACCGGGATGGCCTGCACGCCGCCCACGCGCGTGACTTCGCGCTCCTCGAGCACCCGCAGCAGCTTCACCTGCGTGCTGCTGGGTATCTCGCCAATCTCGTCGAGAAACAGCGTGCCGCCGTGCGCCAGCTCAAAGCGCCCCAACCGACGCTCGGCGGCCCCGGTAAATGCCCCCTTCTCGTGCCCAAACAGCTCGCTCTCCAGCAGCGTCTCGGGCAATGCCCCCACGCTCACGGCAATGAACGGCTTGTTGCGCCGAGGGCTCAGCATGTGGATGGCGCGCGCCACCAGTTCCTTGCCCGTGCCGCTCTCGCCCTCCACCAGCACCGTGCTGCTCACCGGCGCCATCTGCTCCACCTGCACCAGCACCTCGCGCACCGCGTCGCTCTCGCCCCACAGCCCCGTCTCGTGCGCCAGCCGCTGCCGGTCGAGTCGCCGCCGAACCAGATGCGCCACTTCTTCGGCGCTCACCGGCTTGGTGAGCACCTCGCTGAAGCCGATTTGCCTGAGACGCGCCTCGAGCCCCACGTCGCCGATGTCGGCCAGCCCGATGATCGCCGTGCCCAGCCAGAGCTGGTTGCGCACGATGGCCACCGTCTGCGGGTCGAGCAGCGCCCCCGAAAAGACGATGACGTCGGGCTTGCGACGCTGCACCGCGCCCGGCAGGTCGTCCATCGGCGACACGACAAACGTCTCCACGTCCGGCACGCCCTCGAGCAGGGCGTTCAGCCGGACGGCGGGCTCGACGTCAGTGAGGGTGATCAGTACGCGCATCAGGGGAGATGATAGGGGTTAGGTGCTAGGTGCTAGGTGCTAGGTGCTTGGTATCTAGCATCTAGCACCTATCACCTAGCTCCTATCTATGGCTTCCATGCTTCCAAAACGGCATCTCGGCAATCGTCGCCGTCACCCGCTTGCCGCGCTGGTCGATCTCGATGGTGTTGCCCACCACCGCATGCGCCGTGGGCACGTACGCCGTGCCGATGGGCACCTGGCACGACGGGCTCATGGTGCCGCTGCACACCGTGCCGCTGGGCGCGCCATTCACGAACACCGGGTAGCCGTGCCGCGGAAACGCCTTGTCGGCGATGGTGAAGGCCACGAGCTTGCGCGGCACGCCGGCCGCCTTCTGCGCCTCCAGCGCGGCCTTGCCCACGAAGTCGCCCTTCTTGAGCTTCACCAGCCAGCCGAGGTTGGCCTCGAGCGGCGTCACCGTGTCGTCAATGTCGTTGCCGTAGAGCGCCATGCCCATCTCGAGGCGCAGCGAATCGCGGCAGCCGAGCCCCACGGGCGTCACCTTGCCGGTGGCCATGATCGCCGTCCACACCGCCTGCGCGTCCTTGATGTCGTGGTACAGCTCAAAGCCGTCTTCGCCCGTGTAGCCCGTGCGCGAAATCACCATCGGCCCCACGCCGGCCACGTTGCCCGTGGTGAAGTGGTAGTACTTGATGGGCTCGAGGTCGGTGTCCGTCAGCGTCTGGAGGATCTTCTGTGCCTCTGGCCCCTGCAGCGCGAGCAAAGCGATGCGCTCGGATATGTCCTCGAGCGTGCAGTCGAACTTCGACAGGTACTTGCTGATGTGGGCGAAGTCCTTGTCCTTGTTGCTCGCGTTGACCACCATCATGATGTGGTCGGCGGCGCGGTACACCAGGCAGTCGTCGACGAACGTGCCGTTCTCGTAGAGAATGCCGGAGTAGTGCACCTGGCCGAGGACCAGCGCGGCGACGTTGTTGCTGGTGACGTAGTTCACGAACTCGAGCGCCTGCGG
>CAYHCW010000631.1:0-1862 GCA_964355025.1 uncultured Gemmatimonas sp.
TGGCGGTGACGACGACGCCGCTGAGGGCGTACGCGGCGCGCGTGAGCTGGAACGTCACGGTGGCGCCGGAAGCGGTCACGGACACCGTCTGCTCCGCGGGCTCATACCCGATGAACTGCGCGCGCACCTTGGTCGAACCGAGCGGCAAGGCGCGAATCGTGAAGCCGCCCTGCGCGTTCACGGCCGCGCCCAGGCGCGTGCCCACGATCGTGACCTGTGCGCCCGCGAGCGGAGTCGCAGAGCCGCGCTCGACGACGGTGCCGGTGATCGTCCCGGTGCCTTGCTGGGCACCCAGTGAGGAGGTCGTCGCGAGCAACAACAGGGGGAGGCACCAGCGGATGCTGTGCCGTACTCGATTCCACATGACGTGGGTCCTCGCCGGAGATGAGAAGCGATGCAGGGCGGCCCGCGCGAAGCCAGCACGGGTCCGGTGGAGCGTGGGACATACGAAAACTACCGGGCGAAACGTGCCCACGGGAACCCAACCGTACTGTAAGGTATTCTACTGTACCGCCTGCGGATTTACCTCGCAAGCGCCTTGAGGGATTGCCTGAGAAATGTCCAGGCGCCGAGCCGGCGCGTCCTTGCCCCGGCGATGACTTCACACGACACTTCGCGCTCGCGCTTCTTGCTCGTGTCCTCCATTGGTCTCTGCCACCAAATCGGTCCGACGTGAAACGACTCGCCAGAAACCTCACCGTGCAGGTGCTCTTCGCCGTCACCTGCGGCGTGCTCCTGGGCGTGCTCGACCCCGAGTTGGGAAGGGCGATGAAGCCCGTGGGCGACACCTTCGTGAAGCTCGTGAAGATGGTGATCGGACCCATCATCTTCCTCACGATCGTGGTCGGCATCGCCAGCATCGCCGACGTCAAGAAGATCGGCCGCGTGGGCGGGAAGGCGTTCCTCTACTTCGAGGTCGTGACGACCTTCGCGCTGGCCATCGGGCTGGCCGTGGTCAACATCACCAAACCGGGCGCCGGGCTCGACATCAGCCAGCTCGCCAAGGGCGACATCAGCGCCTACGCCACGCAGGGCGAGGCCCTGACGTTCAAGGATTTCCTGATGCACATCGTGCCGTCGAGTCCGGTGGATGCCTTTGCCCAGGGCGACATCCTGCAGATTGTCTTCTTCGCCGTGCTGTTCGGCTTCGCCGCGGTCACAGTGCACGGCAACGTGAAGTCCCTCACCGATGTGCTCGAGAAGACGCTCGAGGTGTTTTTTCGCCTCGTGCAGATGATCATGAAGCTCGCGCCGCTTGGCGCCTTTGGCGCCATGGCCTATACGGTGGGCACCTTCGGGCTCAAGACGCTACTCCCGCTCTTCCGGCTGATGGGCGACGTCTACCTGACGATGTTCCTGTTCATCTTCGTGGTGCTGAACCTCATCGCGCGATACTGGGGGTTCAGCCTGTGGGCCTTCCTCAAGTTCATCCGCGAAGAGCTGCTCATCACGCTCGGCACCAGCAGCTCCGAGGCCGCGCTGCCGGGGATGATGTCCAAGCTCGAACGCTACGGCTGCTCACGACCGGTGGTGGGGCTGGTGATCCCCACGGGGTATTCGTTCAACCTCGACGGCACGAGCATCTACCTCACGATGGCGACGATCTTCCTGGCCCAGGTGTACGGCAAGGACCTCGGCATGGGCGAGCAGCTCGCCGTGCTCGGCGTGCTGCTGGTGACGTCCAAGGGCGCCGCGGGCGTCACAGGCTCGGGGTTCATCGTGCTGGCATCGACGCTCGCTGCCACCCGGACGGTGCCGATCGAGGGGGTGGCGCTGCTGCTCGGCGTCGACCGGTTCATGAGCGAGGCGCGGGCAATCACCAACCTCATTGGCAATGGCGTGGCGACCCTGGTGATCTCACG
>CAYHCW010000632.1:0-1853 GCA_964355025.1 uncultured Gemmatimonas sp.
CTGCGCCGTCAGGATCACGTGCCGCGTTCGATCCGGCGGAAGACGCGCGAGATCAACGCCGCGCGCGAGTCGCTCGCGCGCCGGCTCTCGCGCCCGGTCACCGACCGCGAGACCGCCGAGCAGCTGGGCGTGGACGTGCAGACGCTGTGGCGCTGGCAGGCCGACGTCGAGGGCGCTGTTCACCTGCCGCTCGACCGCAGCGCCACGCCGCAGGACGACGTCGGCGTCACCCCGGTGGAGCAGATGATCACCGAGGACGAAAGCGAGATCGAGAATCAGCTCAATCACGAACAGGAAGTCGATCACCTGCGGGCGGCGATCATGAAGCTCAAGGAGCAGGAGCGCATCGTGCTCTCGCTCTACTACTACGAGGAACTCAAGCTGCACGAGATCGCCGAGGTCCTCGAGCTCACCGAGTCCCGCGTCTCGCAGATCCGCTCCAAGGCGCTCTCGCGCCTGCGCGGTCAGCTGGGATCGCTGCGGGAACACGTGGCCTGATGCGACGCTCCCTCTCGATCGCCGGCATGGCGGGACTTGCCGCCGCGCTCGGCGCCGTGCTCGCGGTGCGTGCCGGTCTCGATCGGCCGCTCCTCGCCGCCGTGCGCGAGGTCGATCCACGCGTCGCCGCGTCCATGGTTATCGCCGCGGTGCTGGTTCAGGTCGCGCTTTTTCTTCGCGTCCGCGAGGAAGAAGGAAAGCCCGCCGCTGGCCGCTCCTCCCGGGCAAGCCGTCGGGTCGTCGCCCTGGGCGGCGGCAGCGTCTCCATGATCGCCCGCCGCACGGGCATGTCCCAGGATGTGGTCTCGACGATCCTGCGCCAGACCAAGGCGTCCAACGCCCGCCTTGCCACCCGGCAGAACCCGCCCGTCACGGCAACCTTTGCCCCGGCCCCGGTCACCCTGAACGGTCTGATTCGCCGTTTGACCCACTCGTAGGTCCAGCGTTGACCGCAAGTTCGCCCCGGGAGGCCACTTAGGGCCGCCCCGGGGCGCTTCAATTCGGTGGCACGGTCGTTGCGCTAGATGTGGCCGGACTCAAACCGGACATCACCGTGGGCTCCAGCATTCGACCGACCGGTCTCGACAACGCCGCCGCCGCACTCCGCTTCTGGGAGCGCCGGCAGGAAGTCGTCGCCAACAATCTGGCCAACGTCAATACCGACGGCTTCAAGGGCGAGCGCGCCTTCGCCCGGTTGCTCGACGGCAACGTGCCCGTAGTGGACGCCGTCACCGACCTGCGCACCGGCGCCATCAATGCCACCGGCAATCCCCTGGATGTCGCCCTCTCGGGGGAGGGTTTCTTCGTGGTGCAGACCCCCAAGGGCGAGCGCCTGACCCGTGGCGGCTCTCTCACCATCGACGCCGACCGCCGCCTCGTGGACGCCGGCGGCAACCCGCTGCTCGGCGCCGACGCCGTGCCGGCAGGCGCCAAGCAGATCCTCATTGATCCGCAGGGCCGCGTGAAGGCCGACGGCAAGGATGTCGGCCGCTTGCGCATTGAAACCGTCGCGCCCGGCGCCCACCTGCAGCATGAGGGCGGCGGACAGTTCAGCACGAAGGCTGCGCGCGTCGAAGCAGACCCCACCAGGACCAAGGTCCGGCAGGGCGCCCTCGAGGCCAGCAATGTCAGCTCGCTCGATTCCCTGATCGACATGATCGCCGTGCAGCGCGCCTATGGCGCGGTGCAGAAGTCCATCTCCACGCTCGACTCCGTCCGCGGACTGGCCGCGACGGAGCTCGGTCGTTCGTAGGCCCGACCCTCCAGGAGCCCTCGCATGGATCCCGCACTCCGCGCCGCTGCCACCGGCATGATGGCGCAGCAGACCCGCACCGAGGTCATCGCCAACAACCTGG
>CAYHCW010000633.1:0-1853 GCA_964355025.1 uncultured Gemmatimonas sp.
CTCGTTCCGCTTCGCGTCGAATCCCGCCGTCCCGATTCAGTACGCGGTTGAAGTGCAATGATCCAGCAGAGTCCCCGGGCCATTCGGTTGGCTCGGGGACTTCTTGCTGGCAGCCACGTGGCATCCACGAGGCGCGCTTTGGACGGTGGCACTTCGGCCAGCCTGGCGCGCCCTTTCGTCTGGAGCCGACACGAGCCAGACTACTGACGGTGGCGCGCGGTGAATGCCGCAGACGCAGCCCAGGTTCAGCGGGGGAATGATGTGCAACAACGGTCGTCGTGAAATCGGTGGAGCGCTTCTCCTGGCGCTCGTCGCCACCATTGCCGGCTGGCCAGCCGCCGTCAAAGCGCAGCGAGAGGACGAGACGTTGCGCAGTGGCGAGAAGATCTCGACCCGGACGCTGCAGCCGCCCCTCGCGTTGCAGAACGTCGCTACGACGCTGCGCACGATGGGCCGAGCCGACCTGGCCTCCCGGCTGATTCGCGACTACGGCACCGCCAAGGTGCGATTGGGCGATCCCGGCAGCCGTGCCACCACCAGTCCGCCGATCATCGTGCCGCTGGTCACGAATCGCCGTGACAACATCATGACGCTGGACAAGAAGCAGTTGACCACGCAGTGCGACACCAAGGGGACCGACCGCAATGCGGTGACGGACGGCACACTGGGCTGGGCGCTGACCGTCGTGCATGAGTACGTGCACATGGAGCAGGACAACCCCACGCAGACGGCGCGCTTCGAGAATGCGGGATGGCGTGAGTCGGTGCACGAGAACCAGAGCTGGATGCGCAGCGTGATGAGCAAGGTGTCGGAGGCGGAGCGGATGCCCAACAGCGCCGCGAAGGTTGCGCGCCTGCGTGAGCTGAGCCGACAGCTCGAACTCCTGCGGGTGGTGCACCAGGCCACGATCAACGACCTCAAGGAGGAGATCGCCGCCGGGCACGTGGGGGCCGGTCAGGAATGGCCCACGATCGAGGCCGGCACCAGTGCCGATCTCAACGGCGTGGTGGCCTCCGCCAACACCCTGGTGGCCGCGAACATCAAGAACACGCGCGACACCATCGCGCGGATCGAACGGGAACTAGCGGGCACCGCAGCCGGTGCGCGATCCAAGCCTGCGCCGAGTCAGAAGCCCCAGCCGGCCCCGCCGCCAAAGGCGGAGTTACCCGCGCTGCAAACAGCGGGACGCTGGGTGCTGGAGACGAAGCCGATCTATACCCGCCCGGCGGATGCGGCAAGCGTGACAGGCATCGTGACGACGAGCACCGGGTTCCGCGGAACCGTCGCGATGAACGATGGGCCCTCTGAACTCTGGGCGACGTTCACACCGCCCCCCTCCTCCCTAAAGCCCGGGGAGGTGCTGACGATCGACCTGAGCACCAACTACGACATTCAAATCGACATCTCCACTTACCATGGATGGGGCATCCATAAGAAGCGCGCGTTGAACAATGGAGCGCGGAGCGCGACAGTCTCCGAGCGCCTGGCCCTGCCGATGCCGCCCTACGAGCGAAGGAACAACGAAACGGTCGACATCACGATCGACGCGCAGGTACGCGGGGGCTGGTGGATGGCCTACTGGCAATATGTGTACAAATGGGAGCCGACCGCGCCGTGAGTCGGCTGCCCTCGCGAGCCGTGACCTTGGTCCCGTTGCAGACTGGTCAGAATTCGCAGGGCGCCGTTGCTGTTCGTTGCGCTCCGGACACCGTAGATTAGCAACGCCCCCCCAGGTCACCGCTCAGCCCTGAGGGAGGTCGTATGCAGCGCAGCATGGTCCCGGCACGTCGCGTTCTGATGCGGGCCGTCGCCCTGACGTTCACCGTCGCAACTGTTGCCGCCGCGCAGGTGGT
>CAYHCW010000634.1:0-1853 GCA_964355025.1 uncultured Gemmatimonas sp.
AGATGCTCGTGGTGACGCTTCCCGGGCTGACATTCGTGACGCCGCTCGACCGGGCGGCCGACCTCAACCCCCTGCTGGATGCGTTGCCGGGCTCGATGCGCATCAACCCGTCGGCGTCGCCGCCGGACTGACGCCGGTCTACCGCAGCGACATCGTCACGCGCAACGTCCGGCCCGGCTGCGGCAACCCGCACTGATCGTAGACCGCGACGTCGCCGACGTTGTCGAACGCCAGCACGGCACGCAGCAGCCCGAACGGACCGCGGTTCACGACGGCGAAATCGCGCTGCACGGCCAGGTCCGACACCGAGCGCCCCCGCAACGCGTCCTCGCGCTGCGTGTCGGCGTTGAGGCAGTATTGCCGGCCTGTGTAGCGTGCCGTGGCGAATGCGCGGAACTGCCCGGGCAGTGGCACGCCCAACTCCACGCGACCGCGCGTCTCCGGGTTGTTCTCGGCGTGCCGTTGCAGGTCGTTCGCTGTCTTGTCGAAGATCCTGATGCGCTGCAGCGTGGCGTCACCGTTGAGCGAGACCGAGCGATTGGCGTCGGTGCCGAAGACCAATCCACCAAGCACCTCGACGCCGGAGCTCACCATCCGGTCGCGGTTCACCCGCATGAAGCGCGTGGGATTCGACAGCGTGATGCGGATGACGGCGTCGTCGAGGCGATGGCGGAAGGCGATCATCTGGAGCGAGGACGATGCGGCCGACGCCAGCACGCGGTTCACCGTCACTCCGCCCTCGAAGCCGAGCAGCGTTTCCGGCCGGAGGTCGGGGTTCGGGCGAAAGCGGTCGAGGGCACCGGAGTAGAGTTCCCGCAGCGAAGGCAAACGCGAGCGTTCGCTGGCGCTGACGTGCAGCGTGACCCGCGCATTCAGGTCGTGCGACACGCCGGCACGCCAGCCGGCGTCGTCAAACGGTTCCTGCCCCGGCGTCCGGCCACCCGTCTCCGGGCTCCTCGACCGGTCGAGCACCAGTCCACCGACGACCTGCGTGAAACCGCCGAGTGGTGCCTCGATCTCGACACCCGTGCTGCCGAGCGTCTGGCGATAGTTGACGGCGGCTGCCGGAGACAGCGTCTCCTCGTACCGGATGTCGGCGCCGGTGTAGCTGGCGCGCAGCGTCGCGCTGCCGAGCGAGTGCCTCAGCAAGGCACGCGTCGTCATCGTGCGTTCGTCGCCAAGCTCCTGGGCGACGACGGTGGTGTAGGTGCGGTTGGCGTACGACTCGATCTTCACCTGGCCGCTGTTGAACCCCGCGCCCAACTCGAGGGAGCCGTGTCCAAACGGGGTCTTGAAGAAGCCGCTGTTCGCCGAGAGCATGGCGAGACTGCGTCGATTGTACGGATACCGCCAGAGCCGCGGTGCGCTGATGTGCTCCTCAGGCGGCACTCCTTTTTGCGCATCGAAGCCCGAGATCGTGAACCCCAGCGAGCGCCCACCCGGATTGCTCCAACGCAAGGACGCGAAGCCGTCGGACTGCGCCAGATCCGTGCCCGTGCGCAAGCCGAACTGCGCCGTGGAGTCGGTCACACCGCCGGGCAGGGCGACGCCGTCGCGCTGCCGGCGGGCGATGCCGGCGTACATCATCAGCGCGCCGCCGCCAACCGCCGCAAAGCGGCGTCCATAGCCCAGCGTTCCGACCGCCGCCCCGAACTGGTCAACCCCGGCTGCCGCCCTCAGCTGGCCCCCCGCCGGCTGGCCGGACGCATCGTGGCTTACTTCGATTGAGCCGCCCTGCGCGTTGGGGCCGTTAAGAAGCGAACCGAGGCCCCGAACGACCACCAGCCGTTGCGCGCCGGTAATGGGGACGAGCGAAGGATCGGTGCGATGGTCCCAGCCCAGGGTGATGGGAA
>CAYHCW010000635.1:0-1853 GCA_964355025.1 uncultured Gemmatimonas sp.
TGGCTGGTCATAGCAAATGGAAGACAACCAAGCATTACAAGGCCGCGACCGACAAGAAGCGGGGCGCGCTGTTCACGAAGCTGATCCGTGAGATCACGGTCTCGGCCAAGCAGGGCGGTGGCGACCCCGACGGCAATCCGCGACTGCGCACGGCCATCGACAACGCCCGGTCACTGTCGATGCCCAAGGAGAACATCGAACGCGCCGTGAAGAAGGGGACGGGCGATCTCGAGGGCGTGGATTACGTGGAGGTGCTGTACGAGGCGTACGGACCGGGTGGCGTGGCCATCATGATCCAGGCGCTGACCGACAACGCCACGCGCACGGTCGCCGAGATCCGCGCCAAGTTGTCGCGCGGCGGTGGCAACCTCGGCACCAGCAACTCGGTGTCGTTCATGTTCGACCGCAAGGGACAGATCCTCGTGGAAGCTGGTGCGCTCACGGAAGACGCCGCCATGGAAAAGGCGCTCGAGGCCGGCGCCGAGGACTTCGCGCGCGAGGACGAGACCTTTGTCGTCACCACCGCGCCCAACGATCTGCATGCCGTGAAGGCTGCCCTGGAAAAGGCGGGCATCAAGGCGGCGCAGGCCGAGCTGTCGTGGATTCCCAAGAGCACGGTGCCGGTGTCCGGCGAGCCGGCGAGCCAGCTGCTGAAGCTGATCGAGGCACTCGAAGACCTGGAAGACGTGCAAAAGGTCGACGCGAACTTCGAGATGGACGAGTCGGAGATGACCGAGGCGTGATCGTCCTCGGCATCGATCCCGGCACGGCGGTGACGGGCTACGGCGTCGTTCGCGCGCGGGGCGCGGGCGGCGCCGAACTGCTCGAGTGCGGCGTCATCCGCACGCGCGCCGGTGAGCCGCTCGCGGCGCGGCTGCACGACATCTATGAGGGCGTGCGCGAGCTGCTGACCCGGCATGCCCCGCAGGAAATGGCGGTGGAAGACGTGTTCTACTCGAAGAACGTGCGCACGACCGTGGTACTCGGGCATGCGCGCGGCGTGGTGCTGCTCGCCGGGCAGCAGGCGGGTGTCACCATCCACGAATACGCGCCGGCCGAGATCAAGAAGGCGGTGGTGGGCAATGGCGCGGCCACCAAGGAGCAGGTGCAGTTCATGGTCACCAAGCTGCTGCGCCTCAAGCACGCCCCGCAGCCGGTCGATGCCTCGGACGGCGTGGCCGCCGCGCTCACCTGCGTGCTGCGCGAGGGCGTGACACGCGCCCTGGCGGCGGCCCGATGATCGCGCGCGTGAGTGGCACGCTGCTGAATGCGGACGTCGACCGCGTGGAGGTGATGACAGCCGGCGGCGTGGCGTACGAGGTGCACATTCCGCTCTCGGTGGCCGAGTCGCTGCCCCGCCCCGGCGGCGCGATCGAACTGCACACCGCACTCGTGGTGCGCGACGATGGCTGGACGCTGTACGGCTTTGCCGCCGCGGGCGACCGCGCGCTCTTCCAGCGCCTGCTCGGCACCACCGGCGTGGGCCCGTCGCTGGCCATGAACCTGCTGTCGGCACTGGGCGGCGACCGCCTGGTGCGCGCCATCCGCGACAGGGACCTGACGACGCTCACGCGCGTGCCGCGCGTGGGCAAGAAGCTCGCCGAACGTTTGGTGCTTGAGCTGCAGGACAAGCTGGTGGCGGTGAGCGGTACGGGACCCGGGGCGGGTGGAAAGCCGACGCCCACGGGTCCGGGCGCCGACGCCGTGCGCGCGCTGCAGGCACTGGGGTACCAGGCGGGCGACGCGGAGAAGGCGGTGTTTGCGACGCTGGAGGACGGTGGTGCCAGCGACACGGCGGACCTGATCCGGAAGGCGCTCGGGCGGATATCGAAGCGTGGCTGACGGACGGCGCA
>CAYHCW010000636.1:0-1851 GCA_964355025.1 uncultured Gemmatimonas sp.
AAGCTCGAGAACGGCCAGCTCGAGGTCGCGCTGCCGTCGCAGGTCAAGAAGGACGCCCCCAAGGTGGTCGCTGCGTCGCCTGACGCCGCGCCCCGCGAGGACGAAGAAGGCGGCCGAGGTCGCCGGGGTCGTCGTGGTGGCCGTGGCCGCGGCCGCGAGCGCGGCGAGGCGAGGCCGGCCGATGCCGTCGCGACAGACGCCGCCGCCGTGCCGGCCAGCGCCGCGACGCCGGCGCCGGTCGTACCCACGTCCAAGGCCGCGCCGACTGCGGCAGTCTCACCGACGCCCGCGGCGGCTCCCGCACCGCGTCATCCGCGCCACGAGCGCCGCCCAGCCGAGCCGGTTGACGCGTCCATTGGACTCGCGGGCGTGCGACTCACCCGCGACGAGGCATTCTCGCTCGTGCGACGCGCCGTCGAGGCCCTGACCACCGGGGACTCCTCGGTCATGGCCGAGCAGGTGCGCGTAAAGGCCCGCGCCCTGCTCGCGCGCGACAGCGAGTCGCTCAGCGAGCGCAACTTCACGCGCATCCTGCGTGACACGCACGACGCCGGTGCGGTGGATGTGCGTCGCCGCGGTGATTCGTTCGAGGTTTCTCGCGTGGAAGGCATCGTCAGTGTCGCCGATCAGCTCACGGCCGCCGAGGCGCAGGCCAAGGCCGACGGGCCGCAGGCACCCGTGGCCGCCCCGGCGCCTCGTGGCGTCGGCGCCTCACGCGGGCTCCCCATCAAGGGCCGCGCCGGTGCCAAGGTGCCACCCTCGCTGCTGTTGCTTGGCGTCGTTGACCATGCTCCTCCGGCCAGTGTCACCGCAGCGCCGGCACCTTCCGCTGCTGCGGCCGACGCTCCCAAGAAGGGACGCGCCGTCAAGGCGGCGGCCGTGAAGGCGCCGGCGGCGAAGAAGCCCTCGGTCAAGGCACCGGCCGCCAAGGGTGACGCGACGCCGAAGGCCGATCGCGCGGTGGCCAAGCCGCGCGCCAAGAAGGGTCCGGCCGCGTAGGCGTGGACGGGCCGCTGCGCTGGATGATGACCAGCGATCGTGGATAGTGGATGGTAGATAGTGACGCACGTGACAGAGGGTGGGAGCCGTCCTGGCCCCCACCCTCTATCACCTGTCACCTATCACCTAGCACCTAGCACCTAGCACCTAGCACCTGGCACCTCTATCTCATCTTCTCGATCGCGCTGCCAAAGTTGTACCGCAACCCGGCTTCCCAGAACGACGTCGAGCCCGTGCCGTTGATCAGCCATTTGCCGCTCCCCTTTGTCGGCATCATCGTGTACTGCGCGTAGGG
Source organism: uncultured Gemmatimonas sp. (assembly GCA_964355025.1). Lineage (GTDB taxonomy): Bacteria > Gemmatimonadota > Gemmatimonadetes > Gemmatimonadales > Gemmatimonadaceae > PNKL01. Next base: position 1,295 of record CAYHCW010000636.1, read on the forward strand.
GGCGAATCGGCGCCAGGTCACCAGGAACCCGGTGCTGTACGTCGCCTTCGACATGGCGCGCGCATCGTTCACGCGGGCCTGCGCGGCGTCACGCTCAGCCGCACTGCTGAAGAACGAGCCGATCGGCGCCGCCTGGTTCACGAAGTTGAACGAGTAGCCGAGACCCACGTACGGCCGGAACCACGACCAGTTGGGGAGGAAGACCATCCCCATGAACCCGACGCGTCGCAGGTCGGTGATCGACGCCTTGCGCAGGCCCGACGAGCTGGGGTCGGAGACCGTGGACGAGTCGGTGAAGTACGCTTGCGCGCCGTACAGGTCGAGCGCCCAGCGGCTCCGCGTGATCATCCAGTCGGCGCCGATCATCGGGGCGTCAATGCGATGAAAGTACGTGGGGAACGAGATGCGTCCGCCTCCCGCACCCCAGTACCATGAATTTTCGAACGGCGCGTCGGCCTGCTGGGCCGCGGCGATGACTGGAAGGAACGCCGTCAGCACGAGCGCGCAGCCAAGGCGTGAGATCGTACGCATTCTAGACCCCTCGAAAAGGAGGTTCG
>CAYHCW010000637.1:0-1832 GCA_964355025.1 uncultured Gemmatimonas sp.
TTGGCCGCCGTGAAGATCGCCTCGCCCTGCGACGCCTTGCCGCTGCCGCCGAACGGACCACGCCGCACGAACGAGATGGCGTCCTTCATTGGATACAGCTTCACCGGAGCCGCCAGTGATTCGGTGCTCACATCCCGAAGGCTCGAGTAGTCGTCCACGACATAGATGCCGCGCCCGAAGGTGCCCAACACGAGGTCATCCTCGCCGCGCTGTATGGCGATGTCGCGCACCTGGATGGTGGGCAGGCCGGGGATCTTCAGCCAGCGCGCGCCTCCGTCCTTGCTCACGTACGCACCGAACTCGGTGCCCGCAAAGAGCAGCTTCGCATCCACGTGGTCCTCGGCGACGCCGTACACCGTGCCGCGCTTCGGCAGGTCGCCGGCAATCGACACCCACGTCCGGCCCGCATCCGTGCTCTTCAGCAGGTACGGCGCGAAGTCGCCGTTCTGGTGGTTGTTTACCGCCGCGAATACCGTCTTGGCCTCGTGCCGTGACGTGATCAACCGCTGGATGTACGCGTTGGCCGGCACGCCCGGTATCGAATCGTTCTTGCGCCACGTGGCGCCGCCATCCTCCGACACCTGCACCAGGCCGTCATCGGTGCCGACGTAAAGCAGTCCCTCCTGCTTCTGGGACTCGGCGATCTGGCTGATGTTGCTGTAGAACGCGGTGGACTGGTTCTTCGCAATGGCATCGGGGCCCCACACCTTGCCCATCACCGGCAATGCGTTGCGATCGAGCGCGCGCGTGAGGTCGCCGCTCAGCGGCTTCCAGCTGTCGCCACGATCGTCACTGCGATACAGCCGCTGGGACGCCGTGTACAGTCGCGTGCGCGAAAACGGCGAGATGATGATCGGCGTATCCCAGTTCCAGCGGCTCGGCGCCTCGCCGCGCCCCACCTCGGGCCGGATGCCGATGGCTTCGCCGGTGCGCACGTCGAAGCGCACCATGCCGCCCCCCTGGCTCTCGGCATATATCGTGTTCGGATCCTCGGGGTCGATGCGCGACACAAAGCCGTCACCACCATTGGTGACAAACCAGTCGGTGTTGAGGATGCCGTTGCTGCTGCGCGTGGCGGCCGGCCCGCACAGCGAGTTGTTGTCCTGCGTGCCGCCGCAGACCCGGTAGAACGGGCCGTTGGTGCTGACGTCCACGTCGTAGAACTGCGTGATGGGCAGATTGCCGAAGAAGATCCAGTTCTTGCCGGCGTCCCACGTCTGGTACAGGCCGCCGTCGTTGCCGTTGATGTAATGATCGGGAAAGCGCGGATCGACCCAGAGCGCGTGATTGTCCACGTGCTTGGAGCGCTCGCCGAGGTTCTTCCAGGTGGCGCCGCCGTCCTCGGAGACCTGGTTCTGCACGTCCATCGAGTAGAGGCGCTGCGCGTTGAACGGGTCGGCGAACAGCTTGCCGTAGTACATGGGCTGGGCGAAGTACGGCGACCGCTTCTCCCACGTCAGGCCACCGTCAGTGGAGCGATAGATGCCGGCGTCGGCCGGTGACGACTCGACCGTCGCGTACACCACGTCGGGATTCTTGGGCGACATCGCCAGGCCGATGCGACCCAGCGCACCCGACGGCAGGCCGCTGGTGATCTTCTTCCAGCTCTTGCCGGCATCCGCCGAGCGGTAGAGCGCGCTCTCGGGGCCCCCGTTGATCAGCGTGTAGAAGTGACGACGCCGCTGCCAGGTGGCGGCAATCAGGATGTCCGGGTTGCGCGGATCCATCACCACGTCGGTGACGCCCGTGCGCTCGGTGACGGTGATGAGCGAGGTCCAGCTCTTGCCGCCATCGGTGGTCTTGTAGAGCCCGCGCTCGCCGCCGTCGGCCCA
>CAYHCW010000638.1:0-1822 GCA_964355025.1 uncultured Gemmatimonas sp.
GCAGGGCAAGCGCATGCACTCGGACATCCCGAAAGTGCTGCACGCGCTGGCCGGCCAGCCGCTGCTCGCGCATGTCATCGCTGCCGCGCGCGAGCTCTCGCCGCGGCGCATCTGCGTCGTCTACGGCCACGGCGGCGAGGCGGTGCGCGAGGCCTTCGCTGCGCCTTCAGGCGCAGGCCACGCTGCGCCCTCAAGCGCAGGCCATATGGCGAGCGAAGCTGCGGGCGCCATCACCTGGGTGCTGCAGGACCCGCAGCTCGGCACCGGCCACGCGGTCATGCAGGCGGTACCGCATCTGGATGACAGTGTGCCGACGCTGGTGCTCTACGGCGACGTGCCGCTTACCCGTGCGGCGACGCTCAAGCGACTGTGCGCGGCGGCAGGCGCCGGCATGGCGGTGCTGACCATCGAGCTCGACGACCCGCAGGGCTACGGGCGCATCGTGCGGAAAAGCGGTGCGCTGACACGTATCGTCGAACAGAAGGACGCGAGCCCCGCCGAGCAGGCGATCCGGGAAGTGAACACCGGCATCCTGGTCGCGCCGACCGCGAAGCTCAAATCCTGGCTCGCGCGGCTGTCGAACGACAACGCGCAGCGCGAGTATTACCTCACCGACATCGTCGCGCTCGCGGTCGCGGACGGCGTCGCCGTGTCCAGTGCGCAGCCGCATGCCGTGTGGGAGACGCTGGGGGTCAACAGCCGCAACCAGTTGGCGCAGTTGGAGCGCGTGCACCAGGCCAATATCGCCGCCGAACTGATGGGCCGCGGCGCGACGCTCGCCGATCCGGCGCGCATCGACGTGCGCGGGCAACTGGCCTGCGGGCGAGATGTGGCGATCGACGTCAACTGCGTGTTCGAGGGCGAGGTCGCGCTGGGCGACCGCGTCAGCATCGGCGCGAACTGCGTGCTGAAGAACGTGCGCATCGCCGCGGGCACCCGCATCGAGCCCTACTGTCACATGGAAGACGCCGACATCGGTGCCAATTGCCGCATCGGCCCCTACGCGCGCATCCGCCCTGGCACCGTGCTTGCGGAGGACGTGCACGTGGGCAATTTCGTCGAAGTGAAGGCGAGCAGCATCGGACGCGGCTCCAAGGCCAACCATCTGTCCTACATCGGCGACAGCGAAGTCGGCCGCAACGTCAACGTCGGCGCCGGCACCATCACCTGCAACTACGACGGCGCCAACAAGCATCGCACCGTGATCGAGGACGACGTCTTCATCGGTTCGGACACGCAGCTGGTGGCGCCGGTGCGCGTCGGACGCGGCGCGACGCTGGGCGCGGGTACCACGCTGACGCGCGACGCGCCCGCGGACCAGCTCACCGTCTCGCGCGCCAAGCAGGTCTCCATACCCGGATGGAAACGTCCGACCAAGAAGAAGTGAGGTTCGAGCCATGTGCGGCATCGTCGGAGCCATAGCCAGGCGCAACATCGTGCCCATCCTGCTGGAGGGGCTGAAGCGGCTGGAATACCGGGGCTACGACTCGGCCGGCGTCGCGGTCCTGAGCGCCGGCGCAGCAGGGCACGCGGCGCTGCAGCGGGTTCGCTCCACCGGCCGGGTGGCCGAGCTGGAGAAGCAGGCGCAGTCGCTCTCCGGCGAGATCGGCATCGCCCACACCCGCTGGGCCACGCACGGCGTGCCCTCCGAGAAAAACGCGCACCCGCATGTCTCGGACGGCGTATCGGTGGTGCACAACGGCATCATCGAGAACCACGAGGAGCTGCGCGCGCGGCTGCGCGCCCAGGGTTACGCATTCGTCTCGGACACCGACACCGAGGTCGTCGCGCACCTGGTGCACTCGAACCTGAAGTCAGGCTC
>CAYHCW010000639.1:0-1820 GCA_964355025.1 uncultured Gemmatimonas sp.
TTCACGATGCCCAGCGGCACGTTGACAAGGAAGATCGTCCGCCAGCCGAAACCGGCAATCAGTACGCCACCGAGCGAAGGGCCCAGCGTGGTGCCAATGGCGGACATCGTCCCGAGCAGCCCCATGGCGCTGCCGGTCTTCGTCTTCGGAACCGTCTCACCGACGAGGGCAATGGTGAGGGCCATCATGATGGCACCGCCGAGGCCCTGCGCCGCGCGGGCGGCAATCAGCAGCCGGAGCGTGGGCGCGACGCCGCACAGCAGCGAAGCCACCGTGAACAGGCCGATGCCGGCCAGCAGCAGCCGTCGGCGCCCAACGACGTCACCGAGCCGCCCGACGCTGACGATCAGCGTGGTGATGGCGAGGAGGTAGGCGAGGACGATCCACTGCACCGCCTGGAAGGAGGCGCCGAACGCCTCGGCCAGCGTCGGCAGGCCGGCGTTGGCGATGCTGGTATCGAGCGATGGCATCAGCATCGACAGGGAGAGGCTGGCCAGCGCCCATCGTACCGAAGGCGCGCGCCCTGCAATCTCGGCGACTCGTCCAGCTGGTGCGGCAACGTCTGGCTTCACGATGCACTCCGCGAGGTGGGCAACTCCCGAACGGGAGTCACCTGAAACCAGCACTCGAGCGAAACATGGCGGAAGGCGCACGATTTGCATGTTATTCGTGCGTGTGACGCTATATCTCAATCGAACCCTGCTATAGTTCCTGCATGTCGACGCCCGATCTCAACCTGCTGGTCACGCTCGATGTGCTGCTGGCCGAAGGCAGCGTGGCGCGCGCGGCCCGGCGGCTGCGGCTGAGCCCATCGGCGATGAGCCGGGCACTGGCACGATTGCGTGAGACGACCGGCGATCCGCTGCTGGTCAGGGCGGGGCGCGGCCTCGTGCCCACGCCCCGGGCGCTCGCACTCCGTGAGCGGGTGGGCCAGCTCGTGCAGGATGCGCAGGCCGTGCTTCGTCCCGAGGAGGCGCTCGACCTCACGCGGCTGGTGCGAACGTTCACGCTGCGGAGCAGCGAAGGGTTCGCCGAGAACTTCGGGCCGGCCCTAATCGCCCGCGCTGGAAAGGCAGCACCGGGTGTGCGCCTCTGCTTCGTGCAGAAAGCCGACAAGGACAGCACGCCGCTGCGCGACGGGGTCGTCCATTTGGAAACGGGTGTTGTGGAGAAGACGACCGCTCCGGAACTGTGTGTGCAGGCGTTGTTCGGAGACCGGTACGTTGGCGTCGTGCGAAAGGGGCATCCGCTGAGCCGTGGCCGGATCACGCCGTCCCGTTATGCGAAAGGCCGGCACATCTTCGTCTCGAGACTGCTTCTCGAGGAGGGGCCAATCGATGACGCCTTGCAACCGCTCGGGCTGCAGCGGGAGATCGTCACGATCGTCGGCGGCTTTGCGACGGCGCTGGCGCTCGCCCGGGCCTCCGATCTCATCGCCAGTGTTCCCGAGCGACATACCGGAAGCCTGCGCGCCGGTATGCACAGTTTCCCCCTTCCCGTGCCGGTGCCGCCGATCACGATTTCCATGCTCTGGCACCCGCGGTTGGATGCCGATCCCGCGCATCGCTGGCTGCGCGGTCTCGTGCGGGATGTCAGTGCAGTGAAAGCAGTGCGTTGACCCTGCCAGCCGGCGTCGCAAGCCCGGCCGCGCCGTCGACGCCCCGGCGAGACGATTGCCGGCGGATGATCCATTCTGCCACGACGACATTGATGACCCAGCCGGCTCCCATCAACACGGCGCGGGTCGACTCATCCGGCTTGCCAACGAGCAGGAAGTACGGCATGTGCGTCAGCACCTGCGTGCCGGCGCCCATCCCGAT
>CAYHCW010000640.1:0-1816 GCA_964355025.1 uncultured Gemmatimonas sp.
ACCACTTCTGCCCGTCGTGCGAGAAGAGCGGCAACTGCCTGCTGCAGGCCACGGCGTACGCCATGAACATGGAAGGGCCGCATTTCGAGGAGTTCTACCCGGACCGTCCGCTCGACGCGAGTCATCCGGACGTGCTGCTGGACCTCAACCGCTGCATCCTGTGCGAGCTGTGCGTGCGGGCGAGCCGCGAGGTGGATGGCAAGAACGTCTTTGCCATCGCCGGTCACGGCATTGGCACCCACCTCGTGGTGAACAGCCTCAGCGGCAAGCTGCGTGACACCAGCATCACGCTCGATGACCGCGCGGCGAGCATCTGCCCGGTGGGCGTGATCCTGCCCAAGCGCCGCGGCTTCGTGGTGCCCATCGGGGAACGCCGCTACGACCTCAACGGGGTTGCCGAGCCCGGCAACCAGGAGGCGTCGTGAACCCGTCCGCACCGCGGTATCCGGCGCGTGAGGCGCGCAAGTTCAAGATCGCGACGGTCTCGCTGGCCGGCTGCTTTGGCTGCCACATGTCGCTGCTCGACATCGACGAGCGGCTGCTCGCGCTCATCGACAAGGTGGAGTTCGACCGCTCGCCCCTCACCGACATCAAGGAGGTGGGGCCGTGCGACATTGGCCTCATCGAGGGCGGGCTGTGCAACAGCGAGAACGTGCTGGTGCTGCGCGAGTTCCGCGCCCAGTGCAAGACGCTGGTGGCCGTCGGAGCCTGCGCCATTACCGGCGGGCTGCCCGCGCAGCGCAACCCGCTCGACCTCGCCACCGTGCTGAGTGAGGTCTATCACCGCCGGGTGGGGATGACGGAGGGCAGCGTCGTGCCCAACGACACGGAACTGCCGCTGCCGCTCAACAACGTGCATCCCATCCACGAAGTAGTGCACGTGGACTATTTCCTGCCGGGATGCCCGCCGTCGGCGGATGCGTTCTGGTCCTTCCTGAACGACCTGATGGCCGGGCGCACCCCGCTGCTGGGGCGCGCCCAGATGCGCTACGACTGAGCCCACGAGACCCTGATGCCTTTTGATCTTGAGACCGCCGCCGCTCCCTCGGGCCTTCGCCGCGTGGCCATCGACCCCGTCTCACGCGTGGAGGGCCATGGCAAGGTGACGCTGCTGCTCGACGAGCAGAACCGGGTGAAGCAGGCGCGGCTGCACATCATCGAGTTCCGCGGCTTCGAGAAGTTCATCGAGGGCCGGCCGTACTGGGAAGTTCCTGTGATGGTGCAGCGCCTGTGCGGCATCTGCCCGGTGTCGCATCACCTCGCGGCGTCCAAGGCGATGGACCTGGTGATCGGCGCGCATCCGATCACCCGCAGCGCGGAGCAGATGCGCCGGCTCATGCACTACGGCCAGATCATGCAGTCGCACGCGCTGCACTTCTTCCACCTCTCGTCGCCCGACCTGCTGTTCGGCTTCGACTCCGACGTGAACCTGCGCAACATCGTGGGCGTGGCGCGCGCCCACCCGGACATCGCCACCAAGGGTGTGATGCTGCGCAAGTTCGGCCAGGAGGTGATTCGCGTCACCGCCGGCAAGCGCGTGCACGGCACCGGCTCGGTGCCCGGGGGAATGAACAAGCACGTGAGCCGCGCCGACCGCGACATGCTGCGGCGTGACGTGCCGCAGATGCTGGCCTGGGCGCAGGACGCCGTCGCGATCGCCAAACAGCTGCACGCGGCCAACCCGGCGATGTACGACAGCTTCGGCAGCTTCCGCTCCAACATGCTGTCGCTGGTGCGCGCCGACGGCGCCTTGGACCTCTACGACGGCGTGCTGCGCGCGCGCGACGCAAAGGGCGGCATCATCCTCGACGGCGCC
>CAYHCW010000641.1:0-1814 GCA_964355025.1 uncultured Gemmatimonas sp.
CCCGGTCGTTCTCGGGCGACAAGGCCCAGCTCGTGCCGATCATCAAGGCGGGGCTGACGCATCGCGGCTTCGCGCTGATTGACGTCATCTCCCCCTGCGTGTCGTTCAACGACCACGACGGCTCCACCAAGAGTTACGCCTATATGCGCGAGCACGAGATGGAAGCGGTGGACGCCGACTTCGTGGCGTTGCGGCGCGAGATTGTCGTCCCCGAGGACCACGCCGCGGTGACCGTGGTCCAGCTGCACGACGGCAGCACCGTGCGCCTGCGCGCCACGTCGGCCGGCTACGACGCCACCGACCGCGAGAAGGCATACAAGCACACGCGCAGCTGCCAGAAGCGCGGCGAGGTGGCCACCGGGTTGTTGTTCATCGACGAAGCCGGGCGCGACCTGCACGACATGGCCCGCACGGTCGAGACGCCGCTGGCCGCACTGCCGTTCGCCGACTTGTGCCCCGGCAAGGCGGCGCTCGACGCGCTGATGGAGCGTTACCGCTAATAACCCCTGTGCCCCTGCGCTTCCGACAAGGAGACCTGCGCGTGTGCCGTCCGCTATTTACTCACCTCGCCGCCGCGCTGCTGCTGCTCGCACCAGCGCTCGCCCGTGCGCAGGCCCGCCCCATTTCCGCCCCGGAAATCGATGGCTACCTGCGCTTTCTTTCCAGTGACCTGCTCGAGGGGCGCGCCCCCGCCACGCGCGGCGACCGGCTGACCGTCGAGTACCTCGCGTCGCAGCTGCGTGCCTTCGGCGTCGAACCGGCGGCCAATGGGTCGTACTTCCAGAAGGTCCCCATCGACATCGTCGGCGCCGACGCGGCGACACTGCGCGCCACTGCCTCGGGCAAGGCCACCGCGCGCCTGCGCTACCCCGACGACGTCGTCCTCTGGGGCGGCAGTGCCGTGGAGAAGAGCGCGGCGAAGGCCGAGATCGTCTTTGCCGGCTATGGCGCCGTGGCTCCCGAGTACAAGTGGAACGATTTCAAGAACGTCGACGTGAAGGGGAAGATCATCCTCGTGCTCGTCAACGATCCGCCCGCGCCGGCCAATGAGCCCAGGATGTTCGGCGGCCGCGCGATGACCTACTATGGCCGCTGGCCCTACAAGTTCGAGGAAGCCGAGCGCCAGGGCGCGGCGGGCGCGCTCATTGTGCACACCACCGAGCGCGCCGGATATCCCTGGCACACGGTCATCGGCTCGTGGGCCAAGGAACAGCGCGCCCTGCCCCGCGACCCCAAGCTCCCCAAGGCACTGGGCTTCCGTGGCTGGATCACCGACAGCGCCGCCACGGCCATGCTCAAGCAGGCAGGGCTCGACCTCACCGCGCTGCGCAAGCAGGCCGAGTCTCGCGACTTCGTGCCGGTGCCGACGGGCATCATGCTCGACGTGGCCTTCTCCAACACCGTGTCACACCTCGAGAGCTCGAACGTGGTCGGCGTGGTGCGTGGCGGCGACGCCAAGCGGCGCGACGACTACGTGGTGATGAGTGCGCACTGGGATCACCTGGGCATCGGCCCCGCGGTGAACGGCGACTCCATCTACAACGGCGCGCTCGACAACGCGTCGGGCACGGCTAACCTGCTGGCCATCGCGCGTGCGGTTGCCCAGGGAGCCAAGCCGGCGCGGTCGATCCTGTTCTCGTTCGTCACCGCAGAAGAGAGCGGATTGCTCGGCTCGCAGTACTTCGCCGAGAATCCCCCGGTGCCCGTGGAGTCGATGGTCGCCAACCTCAACATGGACGGCGGCAACCTGCTGGGCCGTACCAGGGACCTCACCGTGCTTGGTGACACCAAGAGCTCGCTCGGTCCGCAGCTCG
>CAYHCW010000642.1:0-1814 GCA_964355025.1 uncultured Gemmatimonas sp.
GCCGGCGCCGTTGGGGCCGAGCAGGCCATACACGGCACCGCGCGGCACGGCGAGCGACAACTCGCTGACCGCCAGGTGCTCGGCAAACCGCTTGGTGATACCCTGAATTTCGAGGGCGAGATCAGCCATGAGGGGGTAGTTGGTGGAGCGGCTAATATAGGTTGTCGGCGGCAACTTTGGCGGCAGGGGTTGAGGCACAGGAGCTATTGAGTGACACTACGCGGGTGACCAAGCGACGGATTCTCCTCCTGACGGCGGTGTTGGCCACCGCCTGCGGCGGCTCGCGCGGCGAGTCGGCCGCGGCGCGCGTGCTCGTGGTGTTCAACGCCGGGTCGCTGGCCCGCCCGCTGAAGGCCGCGCTCGACTCCTTTGCGGTGCGCGATGGGGTGGAGGTGCAGCAGGAGAGCGCCGGGTCGCTGGAGTCGGCGCGCAAGCTCACGGACCTTGGCAAGGTGCCCGACTTCATCGCGCTGGCCGACGAGGAGGTCTTTCCCCAGCTGCTCATGCCGACGCACGTCTCGTGGTACGCGCGGTTCGCGCACAATCGCATGGTGCTGGCGTACCTGCCGAGTTCGCGTGAGGCACGAACGATCACCCCAGAAAACTGGTGGAAGGTGCTGGTTCGCGACGGCGTCGAGACGGGGCGCAGCAACCCGCAGCTCGATCCCAACGGGTATCGCACCTTGCTGGTGCTCCAACTCGCGGAGCGCCACTACCGGCAGCCAGAGCTCGCGGCGCGGCTGTTGCGGGCCATGCCCGATCGCAACATGCGCCCCAAGGAAACCGACCTCATCGGGCTGCTGCAGGCCGGCGAGCTCGACTACATCTGGTCGTACGAGTCGATGGCGCGTGCGCAGGGGCTTCAGTACCTGCAGCTCCCCGATGCGATCGATTTGTCGTCGCCCGCCGATTCGGCCTTCTACGCCACCGCCAGCGTGAAGGTGCGAGGCAGGGGCATCGACTCGGTGACGTTCCGTGGTCGCCCCATCGTCTATGCGTTTTCGATTCCGGCGGGGGCGCCACACCGCGAGGTCGCGGAACGCTTTGCCCTGTGGCTGGCTTCGGCCGACGGCCGGCGCGTGTTGCGTGCCGAGGGGCTCGCCGCCTTCGACACGGTGAGCGTCGTGGGCACCGGCGCTCCAGCGGGCCTCGGCAAGTGACGTCCTCACCGGTGCCCGTTCCTGCGCGGGGCACGCAGCGCGCGGTGGCGGTGGTGGCCGCCCTGGCCAGTTCGCTGCTGCTGCTGTTCCTCGCCTTGCCCATTGCCAAGCTCATTGGCGCCGGCGGCGTGGATGGGGCGCGCCGGCTGTTCACCGATGAAGAACTGCGCCGGGCGCTCGGACTCACGGCCATCACCGCCACCACCGCGACGCTGCTTGGGGTGATCGGGGGCACGCCGCTCGCGTGGTTGCTGGCGCGCCGCGAGTTCCGCGGCCGTGCCGTGCTGGCCGCCGTTCTCGACCTGCCGTTGCTCATCCCGCATCCGGTGGCGGGTATTGCGCTGCTCCTGCTGCTGGGCCGGGAGTCGGCGGTTGGCGGTGGGCTGTTGGCGGTTGGACTGCGCATCGTCGGTACGCCGCTGGGCATCATTGCCGCCATGCTGTTCGTCGCGGCGCCGCTGTTCATCAGCGGCGCGCGCGAGGCATTTGCCCGCGTCGAGCCACGTTTCGAGGCTGTAGCGCGCACGCTCGGCGACTCGCCGCTGCGTGCCTTCCTGCGCGTCACGCTGCCGCTGTCGCGCCGGGGGCTCGTTGCCTCTGCCGTGGTGATGTGGGCGCGCGCCGTCAGCGAGTTCGGCGCCATCGTGATCCTGA
>CAYHCW010000643.1:0-1809 GCA_964355025.1 uncultured Gemmatimonas sp.
GCCGCGCAAACGCGGAGCGGTTCTCGGTAGCGCGGTTCCGGGCAGAGTTCAGGGCTTGGGTGTCGGGTGAGGCTGGGTTTCGTTGAGAGTGGCTTCGGGTTCGGTTTCTTTCAACGCGGAGACCGGAGGGGCGCGGAGGGCCACGGAGTACTGCAACTGCATTTAAAGGGGTCGCGGCGGAGAGTACTTCCCGCCACGACCCCTTTTGATTTGTTCTGTTGCAGTACTCTGTGGCCCTCCGCGCTTCTCCGGTCTTATATGTCAAAAGTGTTGTATGTTCGGCGGCATGCGGCGGCGCGCGAGCCCGATCCGGTCTTGGTCATCACAGGCCGTCACGGAGCAGGGGCCGGGTGTCCGCCTTCCGACCACCGAGAGCCCGAACGGTTGACTGGTGCCCACGCCCGACGTGGAGCCCGTATGCGTAAGACTGGCGCGAGGGGTGGTCCTTCTGCTGGAGGAGCGATGGTCATCGGCATTGATGTCGCGAAGGATTCGCTGGTGGTGGCGGTGCACCCGAGTGGCGAGACGTGGACGACGGGGACGACCGCCAAGGAGTTGCGCGCGCTCGCGAAGCGCGTGCGACGTCTCGCGCCCGCGCTGGTCGCCCTGGAAGCCACGGGGGGCTACGAGATTCCGGTGCTCGGGGCTCTGGCCGCCGCCGAGGTGCCGCTCAGCCTGGTGCAGCCGGGCCGCGTGCGGAAGTTCGCCGGGGCCCACGGCCAGTTGGCGAAGACGGATGTGATCGACGCACGCATCATTGCGCAGTTTGCCGCGCAGATGGCTCCCGCGCCCTACACGCTGCCCGATGCCGTGCAGCGCGGGCTCATGCTCCTCGTCGCGCGCCGCCGGCAGATCGACGAGATGCTCGTCGCCGAGCGGCAGCGGCTGGACCAGCAGCAGCTCTTTCCCGACTCCCCGGTCCGCGCGGATGTCGAGGAGACGGTCGCGTACCTCGAAGCTAAACGGCAGGACTTCGATCAACAGTTGCACGCCTACGTCGCAGCGCATCCGCGCTGGACCGAGTCGGCGGCCCTGCTCCGCAGCGTGCCCGGCGTGGGCCCGATCACGGTCGCCACGCTCCTAGCCTTCCTCCCGGAACTGGGGACCCTGTCGCGGCAGGAGATCGCCGCACTCGTGGGCGTCGCGCCCATGGCGGCCGACAGTGGCGCGTGGCGCGGGCAGCGACATGTGCGCGGCGGCCGCGCGATGGTCCGTCGGGTGCTCTACATGGCGGCGCTCGCCGCGACCCGACACAATCCGTGGCTCCGGCCCTTCTTCGCCCAACTCTGCGCCCGGGGCAAGACCGGCAAGCAGGCGCTCACCGCGTGCATGCGCAAGCTCATCGTCCTCCTCAACAGCATTCTCAAAACGAAAACGCCGTGGCAGGCCCCCACGCCCGCCACGGCCTAACACCCAAATCTTCAATTCTTTAACACGGTTGCTCCGTGTTAAAAAATCACGGAACTAGAGTCCTACGCCGTCCGGGTAATCATCTCGGCCGGCGCCATGCCGAGGATCTCTTCGGCCGACATGCGGAGGCACTTCGCCATGCCGTGCTCGGTGATCGCGTCTTCCACCAGACGCGCGCCCAGGAAGTAGCCTGCACGCTCTGGGATCACATAGCGGTCCACCGTGCGCGCATCGTCGCTCATGCCGCCCGAGAGCCAGCGCAGGCGCAGGCCCAGCGCGGCGCTGCCGAGTTCCTCGGCCACCGAGCGGAACAGAATCGGTTCCATCTCGCGGGTGCGCACGTACTGCCGGCGCTGGAAGCCGAAGTATTCCCACGGCGCGTGCCCCGGGCTCAGCAGG
>CAYHCW010000644.1:0-1794 GCA_964355025.1 uncultured Gemmatimonas sp.
GGGTGCAGTTCGATTTGAGGGGTAGCTGGGCGTGAGCCCTCATGCGGCTTTGGCGACGGGGTAGTTGCGTTGATGCTCCTGCTTCCGGTGAAACGCCCAGAAGGCATCCCAGTCGCCGCTGACCCAGACCGCGCGCAGCAGCAGGACTGCCTCACCGCCGTCGAGCCCCCAGCAGGCCCCGGTGATTCCAAGGCGATCCTGGACCAGGTACCTGCAGGCTCCCTCGATGACTCCGGTCGCGATGGGCATCCCCGCTTGCAGATACCGGCCGTAGTCCAGGTACGGCGAGTTCTTGTCCAGGTAGTTGACCGCGTCGTCCACCGCCTTGCGCTCGGCGCCGCGGAGCTTCCGAATCGTCGCCGACTGCCGGATTCCCGAGACGACGAACGCCGCCGGTCGCGTCATCAGCCGCATCAGGTGGCTGCGCACCCACGTCTCGCGCGCCGCGTCGTTGTCCTCGGTCAGGAGCTTCGAGAGCTGCCACAGGTAGTGCAGCACGTGGATGACATCCACGATGATGATCACCACCACGCCCAACCTCCGCGCGATCTCCTGCACCTGAGCCATCTGGCTCTCCGAGCCGTCCACCAGCATCACACGCACCCGCAACCGATCAGGATCCCGACGATCGGCCTCGGCGAACACCTCCTCGATCTGCGTGCGCGAGTCGTTCGTCAGGCTCCCGCGCACGCGCTTGTTGTGCGGCCGAGGAAGGTCTTTGCGGTCGCCCTTCTCCCGTGCCTTCTTGCGCGGCGTTCCGGTGCGCGGAGCGGTGAGGTCTCGCACGATGTCCTCGGGCGTGCGCACCAGGGGCTCTTGCTCCCAGTTGGCGATCACCATGGCCATGCGCCGGTCGTGCGAGCGCAGCCGGCGCTGCGCCATCGGATCGCCCTTGCTCGGCGGGCGAGCCTCCTGCTCGGCCAGCTTGCGCGTCTCCTCGCGCAGGCCCTCGGGCCGCATCCGCACGCCCTTGCCGTCAGCGCTCATCACCTCCAGCGCCAACGGGCTGAGGGTATCGTTGGCGGCGTGAGGGCGCTTCTCGTCGAAGGCCTCGACGTCCTTCGCGGCGCGGCTCACGAGCTCGATCATCTGCCGATGGGGGATGTGGCCGGCGGTGGCGCGCTCGAGCTGCTCGCGCGCCTGACCGTACGAGGCGCCCACGACGTCGAGCACGGCCTGCTCCTGGAGAGGCATCGAGTAGCGCTCGGGCGGCAGCGACAACGACGCGTCCGCCGGCAGCGACGCGCCGCGAGGGGTCGTCCGCGGCCGCCGGCCGAGGCGCCGCTGGGGCTCCCCCTGTCCCCGTGGACGCGTCCGTCGGGGGAGACGTGAGGCGCGCCGCACGACCACGCCGCCGAAGATCGTCTCCAGGTCACGGCTGCGCAGGCGGATCTCGGTGCCCGGCGGCGGGTTCTCTCGCAGGGCAAGGAGCTCGCGCTCGCATCGTTGATCGAGGTGACCCTGGTACGCGGCGCGCAGCAACTCGTGGCCCCGAAGCCGCAGCGCCACCTCCATGCTCGCGTGATCGTCGTCGTGGGCGTCGCCGCCGAGCCACACGAGCATCTCGCCGAAGCGAGCGTGCGCCTCCACGAAGGGGTCGCACGGGATGGTCGGCTGTGGTGAAGTCGTCATGGCGGAGCCTCGGGGTTCGAGAGGGTGGACTTCCCGAGTACCCGGAGCTCCGCCCCTTGTCATCCGATCAGGTACCGGTCCCGCCCGACCCCTCGCCCCTCAAATGGAACTGCACCCCGCGGTGATGGCACGCTGACGCCCGCGTTGGTTGTCTGGTAGCCG
>CAYHCW010000645.1:0-1777 GCA_964355025.1 uncultured Gemmatimonas sp.
TGACGAGCTCGCGGGCGAGTCCCTCACGCTTAAGGGCGTCGGTGAGCGTCGGATCGATGGCCGCGAACCGTGTGCCGTCCTGCGACACCACCAGCGCGCCGCTCGCCTTGCGCACCACGATGAGGTCGTCGGCGTCGAGCGCGTGCGACACGCCGCCCACCGTCACGTGCACCGGCTCGCCGCGCTCGAACGCCAGCAGGGTCGACGAATGGAGGGCGTTCACCGCCTTCGCGGCGTGCGGCGTCTCCTTGCCCCACTTCTTGCCGAGCGCGCGGAAGTTCGCCTTCGCCTCGAGCGACACCAGCGAGTCGGCCGAGCCGAGAAACTCCACCGACTTCACGTTGAGCTCGGTGGCCAGCAGCGGCACGAGGGCCTCGAGCAGCGCCGGCTCGGCGTCGCCAGCGACGCAGACCAGCCGCAGCAGGGGCTGGCGCACCTTGATGCCGGCCTCCTCGCGGGCCGCGCGCCCCAGCGTGGCGAGGGCGCGCACCTCGGTCATCGCGGCCTCGAGCGCCGCGTCGCGCGCGGCGCCCGCGGGGCCCGCCGCGCGCGTGAAGTCGGCCAGATGCACCGAAGCGCCCGTCAGCGAGCGATGAATCCAGTCGCTGACGAAGGGCGCGAACGGCGCCAGCAGCCGCATCACCACCGTCAGCACCTCGTGCAGCGTGGCGAACGCCGCGCGATTGTCGGCGCCGTCCACCTCGTAGAAGCGCGAGCGCGACAACCGCACGTACCAGTTGGCCACATCTTCGGTGACGAAGTCCATCAACGCGCGCGACGCCGCCGTGGCATCGAAGCGCTGGAGTTCGGCGTCAACCTCGGCCTCCACGGCCGACAACCGTGACAGGATCCACCGGTCGAGCAGCGGGCGATCGGCCGCGGCCGGGTCGGCCGCCGACGGCGTCCAGCCGAAGTTCGCGTACTGGGCGAAGATGCCGTTGTACACGTTCTTCAGCGTCAGCAGGAACCGCCCGGCGGTCTCGCGAATCACCTGCTCGTCGAAGCGCCGCGGCACCCAGATCTGGCTCGACGCCACCAGGAACAGCCGGATGGCATCGACGCCGTGGCGCTCAATCACCTGCCACGGATCGACCGTGTTGCCGCGCGACTTCGACATCTTCTGGCCGTGCGCGTCGAGCACGAGGTCGTTGACCACGACCGCGCGGTACGGCTCCGCCGTGCCCGCCGGAAGCCGGTGGCCGCCCGAGTGATCCTCGGCGACGACGGACACCTTGTGGCGACCGTCCGGCACGTGCAACGCATCCCCGAGTCCGGTGGCGATCGCCAGCAGCGAGTAGAACCAGCCGCGCGTCTGGTCGATGCCCTCGGCAATGAAGTCGCCGGGGTACTGCCGCGCGAACTCCTCGCGGTTCTCGAACGGGAAGTGCCACTGCGCAAAGGGCATCGACCCCGAATCGAACCAGGTGTCGATGACCTCCGGCACGCGACGCATCGTGCCGTCGCATTCGGCGCACGACCACGTGTAGCCGTCAATGTGCGGCTTGTGCGGATCAAACCCAGTGCCGAGCGCGTGCCCGGTGCGCACGGCGAGCGCGGCAAAGCTGCCAATCACCTCGACATGCGTGGCATCCGCATCGCACACCCACACCGGCAGCGGCGTTCCCCAGTAGCGGTCGCGCGAGACGGCCCAGTCGATGTTGTTCTCCAGCCACGACCCGAACCGCCCGGCGCCCACCTCGGCCGGACTCCAATTCACCGCCTTGTTGCGCGCGATCATCGCGTCCTTGAACGCGGTGGTGCGCACGAACCACGACGA
>CAYHCW010000646.1:0-1769 GCA_964355025.1 uncultured Gemmatimonas sp.
GCGTCGAGCACGTAGAGCCCGCGCTCCTGCACGTGCAGCAGCGCCGCGGCGCGCATCACCTCGTCGTCAGTCGCCGGCATCGGCGCACTCGGCGCCGACTCGCCAAAAATCACGATGCCGTCGCGAACCGCAAACTCGGCGTCGCACACCGGGCAGCCGAGCGTGGCGTCGATGAGCCGGCGGTTCTCCGTGCGGGATGCCGCCGCCACCAGCCACGATTCCTCGTGGTCGTTGGGGCACCGCAGGCGGTCGATCAGTTCAACGAACATGAGCGCCCGTCACGACTCGAGCGGATGACGCCACCGCAGCCCCGGAAACCTCGCGAAGTCGCGATCGGCGCTCACCCACTCGCACCCCTGCTCGATGGCGAGCGCGGCAAACCAGGCGTCGGTGACGAGCCCACCCACCGCGTTCGTCTTTCGGCAGAGATCGGCAAAAATCTGCCAGTGCCTCGGCCCGGGCGACACTGACAGGACGTTGGGCGACGTGCGCAGGAACTCGACGAAGTCCATGGCCAGCCCCATCGGCGTCGGCGGCCGGAAGATGCGCCGGTGCGTGAGTATCCGCACCGCGCCGCTCAGCACCATGTCCGACATCCCCACCGACTCGGCGCCGCCGAGTACCCGGCGCAGGTACGCCGAGTACTCCGCGTGACGCTCACCGTCCTCGCGCATGGCGTACACCAGGACGTTGACATCGAGCAGGATCATCGGTCGTCGACGTCCATGAGGTCTTCGAGCGCGGCGTTGCAGTCAAGATCCACGCCCGGCTGTACGCCTTCGCCGCGGAAGGTCGGCCACGCGCGGAGTGGCTCGGACACGCGCGCCGGCTTGATCGAGAGCGAGGCGCGCACCGCGTCAACGATGAGATCGTTGAGCGTGATCCCACCGGCGGCGGCCTGCTGCTTGGCCTGCGCCAGCAGCTGATCGGGGAGTCGGATGGTGGTGCGCATGCATCTAAATGTCCGTTGATGACATTTAAATGTCAAGCGGTGCGTCAGCTCGGCGAGAGGCGCAGTTCGTGGACTGTGACGTGCGCCGGCTGACTGACGGCGTAGAGCACGGCGCGGGCCACGTCATCGGGGCGCAGCATCGCCGAGCGCTTCGAGAGTGTCTTGCCCAACTCGGCCTCGTGCGGTTCCCACAGGTCGGTGTCCACGGCGCCGGGGGCGATGAGCGTGGCACGCACGCCGGAACCGCGCGACTCGGCGTAGAGCACCTCGTGGAGCGCACGCAGCCCGTACTTGGACGCGCTGTAGGCGCTGTTCATCGGCCAGATGTTGCGGTCGGCCACCGTGCCGATGCTCACCACGTGGCCGCTGCCGCGCGCGCGCATGCCCGGCAGGAACGCCCGCAGCAGGCGAAACGGCGCGGTGAGATTGACGTCGAGTGTCGCCGCGAACTCCTCGGCGTCCTGCTCGTGCAGGGGAGCGCGCGGGTAGACGCCCGCGTTGTTCACCAGGATATCCGGCGCGCCGTGCGCCCACTGCGTGACGGCGGCGGCGAGTGCCGCCACGTCAACGGCATCGGTGCAGTCGGCCGGGGCGACCAGGTGCCCATCGCCGAACTCGGCGGCGAGCTCGGCGGCCAGCGTATGGAGCGCGTCGGCGCCACGGGCCACGAGCGCCACGCGCGCGCCGGCGGCGGCGAGGGCGCGCGCCGTGGCGGCGCCGATGCCGCGCGAAGCCCCGGTGACGACCGCCGTGCGCCCGGTAAGCATCAGCGCAGCGGCTGCGACGGACTGTGGGCGAGGCGCAGGAATTCGTCGCG
>CAYHCW010000647.1:0-1767 GCA_964355025.1 uncultured Gemmatimonas sp.
TCAAACAGCTCGAGCCCCGGACGCGCGCCGTTGGGCATGCCGCCCTTGGCCAGCGCCACGCGCGCCTTGGGCAGGTCCGACCGCGAGACCATGATGGCCTGGCCACCCTGTTCGAGAGTAAAGCTGATGCCCGCGTTGGTCAGGCGATCGGTCAGTTCCGAGGCGCTCTCGATGGGCACGTTCGACACCGCCGGCACCAGCTCGGGCTTGGTCACCGAACGCGAGCCCCAGAAAATCAGGCCGGCGATGCCCAGCGTAAACGCGAACACCAGAAACCGGCGTACACCACCAAAGCGGGAAAAGATTTCGTCGAGGGCGGAGGCCATCTACTCAACCCTGCATCGTGGTCAGCGTGCGGTACGCGTCGAGGAACTTGTTGCGCACCTCGATGAGCATTTCGAGCGCGATGCCGGCTTCTTCGCTGGCCGCCATCACCTGGTGCAACTCCACCGGCTCGCCGCGCAGGAAGGCGCCGAGCGTTTCGGAGGAGCGGTCCTGCGCGGCGGAGACATCGCCGAGCGCTTTCTTGAGCGTGTCGCCGAACGAACCCGAGCCGGAGCTGATGACGGGCACGGTGCGCGCACCCGTGTCGCCGAGGGCGCCGCTGACGCCGGAGAACCCACCGATTGGCGCGGTCACGGTCAGGCTCGCAGGTCGATGCGGCCACCACGGATGGCGGGCATCGCAGCGGCATGACTGGTGGCCGCCGCCATCTTGGAGTAAGTCAGCGGGCCCGAGGTGACCACGCGCGAGAAGAAGGCGCGTTCGTCGGTGGTGAGCACGCTCCAGAGTGCCGGGTCGGTACCCTCGGGTGCCTGCGCCGAGAGCTGCGCGTTGGCCGGCCTCGCCGCGGTGGCCGCGTGTGCCGACGCCGCTGCGGTAGCCGCGCGCTGGGCCTGCGTGGCGGACGTGCCGGTGGTGCCCGTGGCGTCGGGGCGCTGCAGCGGCGCCTGTTCACGGGCCGTGAGCAGCGTCTGGAGCGAGGAGGGAAGTCCGTTGACGTTCATCGGGTAGGGCCTCAGATGTCGATGGCGCGGCGAAGCATCTGCTTCGTCGCCTGGAAGACGGTCACGTTGGCTTCGTACATGCGCTTGGCATCCATCAGGTCCATCATCTCATCGGTGATGCGGACATTCGGGTATCGGACGTAGCCGTTGGCATCGGCGTCGGGGTGCGCCGGGTCGTACACCAGCGGGCCTTCGCTCTGGTCCTCGATAATGGCGCCCACCCGCACGCCCCACGGCTCGCCATCAGTGGACGCGGCAGACTCGGCGTCTTCGGTGGCGGCGCCGGAGAGCTTGTCGGCGGCGGACAACTTCGCCTCGAAGGCGGCCTCGGAGGCGGCCATCGGGTCGCTGTCCAGCGACGCGGTGCGCGCGTTCACTGGCGACGTCCCGGCGGCGGCGCTGTCGCCGACGGCGTCGAGGGACTTGCGGAACGACTCGGCGGTGGCCGCTTCCATCTGCACCATGCGACGGCGATACGGGCCGCCGGCGGATGTGCGCGTGGTCTCGGCGTTCGCGATGTTGGTGGCGATCGTCTCCATGCGGAGCCGCTGGGCCGTGAGGCCGCTGGCGGCGATGCCGAGGGTGCGGAACATCGGGCGGATGGAGGGAATGCCCTTGTTCGGGTCGACCGGATTCGGCATCAGCGATCCCTCAGCGAGCTACGAAGGCTCGCGTAGGTCTTCTGGAGCATCTTCGCAGCCAACTCGAAGCGCAGTTGTTCGTCGGCCAGGCTGACCATCTCGGCTTCGATGTCCACCGG
>CAYHCW010000648.1:0-1761 GCA_964355025.1 uncultured Gemmatimonas sp.
TGTGGCGGCGGATGATGGGCTTGCGCGGCTCCACGTCGATCTCGTCGTGCGTCTCGAACTCGCCGGGAATCGCGACGAGCTGTCCGCCGCACTCCGGGCACGTCGTGTCGTCGAGCTTGTGCACCTGCGGAACCACGTCGAGGTCGGGCTGGGGCGTCGGGCCGTGACCCGTCTGGTCCTTCTTGGGGCCGTCCGGCTTGGCGCCGGGCGGAGGCGTGCGGCGCTCCGAACCCTTGCCGAATAGCTTCTTGGCCTGCTTCTCGCGCTTGGCCTTCAGCTTGGCAATCTCACTCCGCAGCTCCGCCACCTCGGCCGGATCGGTGGCGCGGCTCAGGCGCTCGATCAGCTCCGCCAGCCTCTGCTGCAGCGCCTCGTTCTCCAGGTACAACTCGATGGCCCGGGCGCGGAGCTTCTCGATGTCTGTCTCGTGTTCGATATCCGTCATCGAACAGCTTCAACCATGCCTTGAAACAAACCACAAGAGTCAAAGTGAGAATCTCGCGGGCGACAGCGGCTCTCTGGCCACCAGCGCGCAGCCCTCGATGAACAGCGCCAGCTCGGTGACCGTCATCTCGATGCGACCGTCGCAGGCGCGCTCCCAGGGCCGGGCGAAACGGCCTGTCATCAACCGCTTTTGAAAGATGCACAGGCCGGTGCCGTCGAAATACAGGACCTTTGCGCGCCGAGCGTTCCTTCCGAGAAAGAGGAACAGATCGCCTTCGAGCGGGTCCATGCCCAGGCCGTTGCGGACCAGCCCGTACAGCCCGTCGAAGCCGCGCCGCAGGTCGACCGGCTCGGGCCAGGCGAAGACGCGGACGTTGTGGGTCGAGCCGAACATCATCGCAGCCGCGCCAGCAGCTCGGCGACTGTCTCGACTGAGAGCCCTTCGACGCGGAAGCCGGACGGCGTGACGAGCGAGAGGGCGGTCCTGGTCTGAGCCGGCGCGGCGATGAGCGCGACGGGCATCGGCCGGGGCGACGCGGCGGTCGGCGCGACTTCAACGGCGTCGAGCCAGCGGCGCAGCGTCTCGGCGGTCAGGCCGAGGGCGTCGCCAAGCTGGCGGAGGCTGGCGCCCCCCTGATGCCGCCTCCGAATCGCGACGAGCACGCGCTCACGCAGAAGGTGCGGGACTCGTCGCCCTGGGCCGCTCGGGCCGAGATCGGCGAGGGCGCGCCGAAGTTCTGAAAGCTCGCGATCCATGTGGGTGACCTCCGGGTCGTGGTTGCACCAGAGGGGGTATCACGCCGGAAATCGCCGCGGTGGACGGGGCGGGGCTGGGATGTACAATCGATCCGCGGGAGCCACGCTGCCTTACCGGGCGTCGACCCCGCCGGACCCTGGGAGGTGACCGAAGCCCTCTTCCTGCCGGCCGCTGCCCGCCACCTCTACAGCGCGGCATTCATCGGCGCGAGCACCCGAATCGAGGTTATCTTCCCGCCGCCGGCGCTCGTCCGTCCCGCGCTACTGGCGCTCGACCTCGGCCACCGGCAGCGCCGCCGAAAGACCTGGGAGCAGAACATCGCGCGCTATGCCCTACCCGGCGACGTCAAGGTCCACTTCGAGATCGAGAGCGGCGAGACGCTCCGAGAGATCCTCGGCCAGGAGCGGAGGCCGAAGAGCGCCGCTGGGGGACTCGGGTGAGCCGGCGCTGCGGAGTCCCGCGTATTTCCTACAGAATCGGTGGAACCGGAGTGAGTAGGAGGTGGCCCAGCCACTCCTCGAGCTCCGGCCGGCCGGCGATGACACGCGACTGCAGGCGCC
>CAYHCW010000649.1:0-1746 GCA_964355025.1 uncultured Gemmatimonas sp.
GGCGTCTTCGTGGTGCACGCCACCGCGCGTCCCGAGCGCGTGCTCGAGGGCGCCGCCGCGGCGTGGGACCAGCTGGCGCGCCTTCGGGGCGGCGAGGTCACGGAGGCGGAGCTCGCGCGCGTCCGGCGAGTGAACGACGCGCACTGGCTTCGCCGCCTCGAGTCCATGGAGGGGCGCGCCAACCACCTGGCCTCGTGGGAATCGCTGGGCGACTGGCGCATGGCCACGGCGTACTTCGACGCCATGCAGTCCGCGACGCCCGCGCAGGTGGCCGAAACCGCGCAGCGCCTGCTCGACCCCGATGCCGCGGCAGTCGTGATCTACCGTCCCAACGGATCGCCGGCGGTAAGCGCCGACGCCCCGTCGCTGCGGGCTGCACTCGAGGCAGCGGCCCCGGCCGCACTCTCGCCAAGCAGCGCGTTCCCCCCGGCGTCGCTGACGCCGGCACGCGTGCCGATGGAGCGCGAGGTGGCTGGCGTCCGCGTCTATCGCACGGCTTCGGGTGTGCCGGTGCTCGTGCGTCGCTCGCCACGCTCGCCCATCGCGTACGCCGGCGTCTTCGTGTGCGCCGGGGCGGTGGTCGAGCCGGAGGCGCAGCTCGGCGTCTCGACGCTGATGACGCGCACTTCGCTTAAGGGGACCGCCACCCGCGATGCCGCGCGCATCGCCGAGGAGGGCGAACGGCTGGGTGCGTCGCTCGGGGCCAGTGCGGGCGCCGAAACGATGCAGTGGACGCTGTCGGTGCCGGTGGGCGCGTTTGAGGGAGCGTTGGCGCTCCTGGCCGACGTCGTGCAGGCGCCGGTCATGCCCGACGACGCGCTGGTGAACGAGCGCACCGTCGCGCTGGCGCAACTCGCGCAGCTGCGCGACGACATGTACCGCTATCCGATGCACCTCGCGGCGCAGGCGGCGTGGGGGGCACATCCATACGCTCGCTCGTCAATCGGCACCGAGGCGACGCTGGGCGGGTTGCACGCCGGACAGCTGCGCGCCTGGCATCGCGACACGGTGCTGAGCGGTCAGCAGGTCATCGTGATCGTGGGCGACGCCGATCCCGATGCGCTGGCGGCCATGGCGGCGGGGGCTTTTGCGGGCCTGACGCCCGCGCCCCGCCGGCTCGTGGAACCACCCACGTGGCCGTCGACGGGCGGCGTGAGCGCCGAGCATCGCGACAAGGCGCAGACCGCGCTGGTGCTCGCGTACCCCGGCCCGGCACGCAGCGACGTACGCCGCATCGACGCGGCGCTGCTCGCCGGAGTGGCCAGCGGGCTGGGTGGACGGTTCTTCGAGGCGCTGCGCGACCGGCAGTCGCTGGCATACACGGTCATTGCGTCGCCCATGGTCCGGCCGCTCGCCGGCCAGTTCGTGGCCTACATTGCCACGTCGCCCGAGAAGGAGGAGCAGGCGCGGCGCGGCCTGCTCGAGGAGATCGAGAAGCTGCGCGCCGCGCCCGTGACCGACGACGAACTGCAGCGCGCGCGCACCTTCGCGCTGGGCAGCTGGGCCATCCGGCAGGAAAGCGGCGGCGCGGTGATGGGCGACATCGCCGATGCCTGGATGTTCGGCTCGCTCGAAGAACTCACCACGTTCGAGACGCACGTGCGCGCCGTCACCGCCGCCGACCTGCAGTCCGTGGCGGTTGAGTACTTCGATGCGGCGCGGCGAGTGGAAGGCGCGGTGAGGGGGGTGGCGGGGAGGAGGGTGTAACCAGGTGCTAGGTGCTAGGTGCTAGGTGCTAGGTGCTAG
>CAYHCW010000650.1:0-1746 GCA_964355025.1 uncultured Gemmatimonas sp.
TGCTGCGCTGGGCGCCGTTCCACAACGGGTCGCAGGACGTCGTGGCCATGCTGGAGGCCGCGCGCCGGCAGGACAAGTTCTGGCCCGCGCTGGAGGCACTGCTGGCAACGCAGGCCGCGTGGGCGCCCGACCACACGCCGCAGGTGGCACTGGCGTGGAAGCAACTCGAGGGTCTTGGCCTGAACCGGGAGAAGATGGAGGCCGACATGGCCTCGCCCGAGGTCACCGGCCTGATCGCGCAGGATCTCGAGGACGCCCGCACGCTGGGCGTGACGATGACGCCGGAGTACTTCGTCAACGGCAGGCCGCTGCCGAGCTTTGGGTATGAGCAGCTCAAACAACTGGTGGACGACGCGCTCGTGCAGACGAGGACGTTTCGTTGAGCACGCGTCTCGCGGTCCTGCTGGCTGCCGGCCTCGCCGTTTCGCTGCCGTCAGCGAGTCGTGCCCAGGCTCCGGCGGACGGCGCGCCTGACCGCTTCTTCGCCACGGTCGCGGGCCTGTGCGGCAAGGCGTTCGCGGGGCGGGTCGTCGCGAACAACCCGACGCCAACCACTGCAGATCCCTTCGATGGCAAGACGCTCATCTTGCACGTCCGGCGCTGCGAGAAGGACCGGCTCGAACTGCCGTTCCACGTCGGCGACGACCGGTCACGCACCTGGGTGCTCACGCGGACGAACGGCGCGATCTCCCTCAAGCACGATCACCGGCACACGGACGGGTCGTCCGACGACCTGACGATGTACGGCGGCCTCACCCTGAGTCCGGGGACGGCCGCGCGTCAGGAGTTCCCGGCCGATGCGGAATCGAAGGACCTCTTCACCCGGCTGAAGCTCCCGGTGTCGCTGCCGAACGTGTGGGCAATGGAGGTCGAACGTGGCCGGCGTTTCGTCTACGAGCTCGCCAGGCCCGGACGCCTCTTCCGTGTGGAGTTTGACCTCGCGCGAGAGGTCCCGCTGCCACCCGCGCCGTGGGGCCACGAAGAGAAGTAGCGGCGCAGATTCCCCGGCGCCGCCAATCCGGCGCTTCCCTTCCCCAGCCGCACGGGAGTTTCGAGATGTCGTCTTCGCGTTCCCTTCGCACGCTCGCGCTGCTCGCCGCCTTCGGCGCCCTCGGCGCCACGGCGCAGGCGCAGGTCCAGGCTTCCGACGATCCCACGATGGTCGCCCGGGCGCGAAAGATTCATGCCAAAGCCCTGAAGATCGACACGCACGTCGATTTTTCGCCCGCGCAGATGGTCGGCGCCCCGCCCAACTACGCCACCGGCATTCCGGGCAGGCAGGTGGACCTGCCGAAGATGGAAAAGGACGGGCTCGATGCCGTCTTCTTCAGCATCTATGTGGGGCAGCGCGCCGACTTCAGCGACAGCGCCTACGCGCGGGCGCTGGCCACCGACATCACGCTGTTCGAGGCCGTGCACACCCTGGCCGACAAGCTGGCCCCCGAGCGCATCGAAGTGGCCTACACGGCCGCCGACGTGCGCCGCATCCACAAGTCGGGCAAGAAGGTGGCACTGCTCGGCGTGGAGAACGGCTACGGCATCGGACAGGACATCACCAACGTCAAGAAGTTCTATGACCGCGGCGCGCGATATCTGTCACTGTCGCACAACGGTCACAGCCAGCTCTCCGATTCCAACACGGGCGAGGCCGACGGCGTCTGGAAGTGGAACGGCCTGAGCCCGCTCGGCAAGCAGGTGGTGGACGAGGCCAACCGGTACGGGATCATGATGGACATCTCGCACCCG
>CAYHCW010000651.1:0-1739 GCA_964355025.1 uncultured Gemmatimonas sp.
AGCACCTTCATCGCGATCCGGTCTTGAACGCGTCGGTGAACGCGTCCTTGGCCCGGCCGAACATCTCGCCGGCCTTGGCCGCCGCCTGCTTGGCCTGGTCGCCGTAGTATGCGCCGGCGTCGCCGAAGTCCTTGCCGACTTCCTGAGCCGACGGGCGCGCATCGCTGCGGCGCTCGTACTCGCCGGCAATGACCTTGTCGTACCGCCCGGCGTCGATGTAGCGCTGCAGCTCACCCGCACGCACCGTGTTGAACGGGTGCTCGCGGAAGATCGTGTTGAGCACCTGCATCACCTTGTCCCAGCCGTCGCCCTGCGTCTCGTACTCGGCGGCCTGTTCCATGAACGCCTCGAGGTCAATCGTCTGCCCGAACGCCGGGCCGCCGGCGAGCTTGAGGAAGCTCATCATCACGGCGCGCCGGTCCTGCACGGCCAGCAACGCGGCGCGGTCGGACGACAGTTCACTCTTGCGATACCACTCGAGCAGGGCCATCTGGAACGGGAAGATGATGGCGGCCGCGAGGAAGGGGAGTCCGCTCAGGCCCACGGTCATCAGGATCAGCGCGATGGTGCGGTACAGCACGTGCCCGCTCATGATGTGTCCAACCTCGTGCGCGATGAGCACGCGCTGCTCGTCGCGGTCGAGGTGCTCAAGCATCGCCGAGTTGACCACGATGAACGGCTTGTCGAAACCCATCGCCGCGGCATTGATGAGCGTGCCCTGCGATACATAGAGCTGCGGGCGCTCCTTCCAGTCGAGCGACTCGAGCACGTCGGTGAGCAGCGCATCGAGCTCGGGGCGCTGCTTGGGCCCCACGCGCACGGCGTTGGCGAGGAAGAGCTGCCGGAGCCCGCGCTCGCCAAAGAAGGCGGCGACCTTGCGCACCACCTGGTCGAAGCCGGGAATGGCGCGCAGCGAGTTGAGGGCGGCGCGGTCGGCCGGGTGTTCCCAGGCGGCGGGTGCAATGTCGATGAGCGTGGCGCGGGGTGCCATGGAGTTCTCCATTTGAGGCGACGGGGACCAATGCACTCCCTACGGTCCCCGCCGGTGCAAAGTGTCGCGGACTACAGACCCTTGAACGCCTGCTCCAGGTCGGCGAGCAGGTCCTCGATGTCCTCGACCCCGGTGGACAGGCGAATCAGCCCGTCGCTGATGCCCAGGTGCGCGCGCCGCTCAGGCGGCACGGACGCGTGCGTCATCGAGGCGGGATGACTGATGAGGCTCTCCACGCCGCCGAGCGACTCGGCGAGCGCGTAGACTTTGGTGCGTCCGAGGACCTTGGCGGCCAGGTCCTTGCTGCCCATCTCCACGCTGATCATCCCGCCGAAGCCGGCCATCTGCTTCTTGGCGAGCTCGTGCTGCGGGTGCGTGCTCAGTCCGGGGAAGATCACGCGCTCGGCGCCCCAGCGATTGGCGAGCCAAGCGGCGACGGCGCGGCCGTTGGCATCGTGCGCCCGCATGCGCAGGGCCAGCGTCTTGGTGCCGCGCAGCGTGAGCCACGCATCCATGGGCCCCGGCACGGCGCCGGCCGCGTTGGCAATGAACTGGATGCGTTCGGCCAGCGAATCCTCAAGAACGACGGCGATGCCGCCGACCATATCACTATGGCCGTTGAGGTACTTGGTGCTGGAGTGATAGACGATATGCGCCCCGAATTCGAGCGGGCGCTGGAAGTACGGGGTGGCAAAGGTGTTGTCGACGATGAGCAGGATCCCGCGACGCTTGGCGATGTCGCCAGCGG
>CAYHCW010000652.1:0-1737 GCA_964355025.1 uncultured Gemmatimonas sp.
AAGCTCGCGCGCGAGCGCGGGCGCGCCGCCTTCGACCGCGCGGTGTTCAGCGTCGCGCCGTTTGCGGGAGCCGCGCCGACATCCGATGAAGACATCGCCTTCTTGCCCGCACACCGTCAGGCCGCACTCATCAAGGCGCGCAAGCTCACCTCCACGAAGCTGACCCGCATCTACCTCGACCGGCTCAACCGCCTCAACCCCACCCTGCTCTGCGCCGTGACCATCATGGAACAGTCGGCGGTCGCGGCGGCCAAGCAGGCCGACACCGAGATCGCGGCAGGCAAGTACCGCGGACCGCTGCACGGCCTGCCCTACGGTCTCAAGGACCTCTTCTCCACCAAGGGCGTGCCCACCACCTGGGGCGCGGCGGACTTCGAGAATCGCATCATCGACGAGGACGCCGAGATCGTCGTGCGCCTGCGCAACGCCGGCGCCGTGCTGGTGGCCAAGCTGTCGACGGGGCTCTTTGCGCAGAACGACCAGTGGTTCCGCGGACGCACCAACAACCCGTGGAACCTCAACATCGGGTCCAGCGGCTCGTCAGCCGGCCCGTCGTCGGCGACGGCTGCTGGCTGCGTGTCATTCAGCATCGGCACCGAGACGCAGGGCTCCATCGTGTCGCCAGCCGTTCGCTGCGGCCTGAGCGCGCTGCGCCCGACGTTTGGTCGTTCCTCCCGCTACGGTGGCATGGTGCTCGCGTGGTCGATGGACCGCGTGGGACCCATCTGCCGCACCGTCGAGGACTGCGCGATGGTCTTCAACGCCTTCCACGGCGTGGATGAGAAGGACCCGTCCACCGTGATGGCGCCGTTCAACTTCGAGCGCAACATCAACCTCGCGGCGATGCGAATCGGCGTGGACCCGGCGGCGCCCAAGGAGTTCATCGACAAGCTGAAGGCGCTCGGCGTGAAGCCGCGCGAGGTTGGCGCGCGCCCTACGGTGCCCGGCGCCGGAGGTGGCGGCCTCAACGTGGAGTACGCGGCGGCCTTCGACGCGTACGTGCAGCGAAAAGCCAAGGAGATCGGCCTCGATCTCGCCACGCTGCCGGAGCCTACGCCAGGACGGCAGCCGACCCCGTTCGGCAACGCACCCGCGAACACCAGCCCCATGGCCCCCGCCGACTGGAACCCGCGGTTCGTGGGCGGACGCACGGTGCGGGCCTTCGAGTTCCTCCAGAATCAGCGCCGCCGCATGGTGCTGGTGCAGAAGTGGGGCGAGTTCATGAAAGACCTCGACATGTTCGTCGGCGGACCGACCGCCGACGTGGCGCCCAATGCGCAGACCGGTCATCCCTGCGTGGTGGTGCCGTACAAGTTCGACGTCCCGCAGTTCGGCGGTCCTGGCGGCCGCGCGCGCGACACGACCGTTGCCGCCCCCGTGTACAAGCCGCAGCCCATCTGCGCCGTGATCGTCGGCGCGCTGTTCAACGATGACAAGATCCTTTCGGTCGCGCACAAGTTCCAGCAGGCCACCGATATCCACTTCAAGCGCCCTGCGCTCTAGGAGACCCCCCATGACATTCTTCCCCGTTCGCGTGCCCCGCTCCGCCGCTGTCCGCACGGCATGCGCGCTTCTCGCGCTCATCCCCGCGCTCGCCGCCGGACAGTCCAAGCGGCCGATGACTGCCGACGACCTCATGCGCATCAAGGGCGTCGGCGGCGTGGCGATCGCGCCCAACGGCGAGCGCGTGCTGTACACGGTGTCGGCGTGGGAGCATCCCAACGCCAAGGGCGACAC
>CAYHCW010000653.1:0-1731 GCA_964355025.1 uncultured Gemmatimonas sp.
CTCGGCGAACGCCAGGCGCCGCTGAGCGCGCAGGTCGGCATGTGGTGGCTGTACTTCAAGTGGCAGTGGCTGCGCGACGTCGACGGCGTGCGCCCCGGGCTGCAGGGTTCGCTGGCCGCCATCTTCCTCGTGCTCGGCATCCTCGGAGGCTGGGTACACTACAAGCGCGACCCTCGAAGTTTCGCGTTCTTCGGGCCGCTGATGTTTACGCTGACGCTGCTGCTCATCTACTACATGAATTTCAAGTACGGCTACTCGCAGGCCCCGGAGCTTGCCGAGAGCGTGCAGCGTGAGGTGCGCGACCGCGACTACTTCTACCTCTGGAGTTTCTCGGCGTGGAGCGTGTGGGCGGCGCTCGGGCTCGTGTTCGTGTGGGAGTCGTTCGCCGCGATCCTCGGCAGCAAGACGGTGAAGATCGGCGCCGAGACGCTCGAGCTCCCGACGAACCGCAGCTGGGCGATGACCTCGCCCGTCCTGCTGCTGGCGGTGGTACCGCTCTTCGGCAACTGGTCGGCGGCCACGCGGCACGGCGAGACCGACACCGGCGACTTCGCCGCCGACCTGCTGAACAGCGTCGAGCCCTACGGCATCCTCGTGACGGTGGGCGACAACGACACCTTTCCGCTCTGGTACGCCCAGGAAGTGCTGGGCGTGCGCAAGGACGTGGTGGTCGCCAACACGTCGCTGCTGAACACCGACTGGTACACGCGGCAGCTGCTGCGACGCCCGGTCTTCGAGTACGACGCCGCCAAGGGACCCGCGGCCTATCGCGGCAAGACCTGGGTGAAGCCGTCGGGGCCGCCGATGACGCTCACGATGGACCAGGCCGACTCGGTGCCGCTGGGCCAGGAGATCACGCAGCCACAGCTGTTCGTGGCCGGCAACATCCGCGCGGTGGTGCAGCCGCGGTTCCTCGCGCGCGCCGACATCTTCGTGCTGAAGATGATCCAGGACGCCAAGGGACGTTCCATCTACTTCAGCCGTACCGCCGGCGGGTATCCGTTCGAACTCGGGCTTGGCGACTACGTGCTCACCCAGGGCCTTGCCCGCAAGCTCCTGCCCGACTCGATAATCGGCGGCAAGGACACCGTGAAGGTGCCGAACGAAGGATGGGTGGACGTGCCGCGAACGAAGGCGTTGACGGCGGCGTTCAAGTCACCGGCCGCGCTGGAGCGGAAGAACAAGTGGGTGGACAAGGCGTCGGTGGGGATCCCCTACCTGTACGTCTCCACCAACTACGTGCTCTCCGAGGCGCTCATGCAGCAGGGCGACCGGGCGGGCGCCGACCGGGCGCTCGAGAACGCCATCAAGGTGGCGAGGGCCACGGGGCTGGGCGACCTGTTTGCCGGCGCCTCACCGCCACCGGCGCCGCCGATCGTGGCGGGCGACTCGGTGAAGCGGACGCCGGTGCCGGTCAAGCCGTAGCCGACGTCAGCCACTCCACGGCCGTCGTGTACTCCACGTGCACGGCGGCCGTCTGCGTTTGAACGGCGGCCACCTCACCCCGCTTGCACGCCGCCTCGACTGCCGCGCAGGCATTTCCCATGGCGATGAGGCCCAGCTGGCGCGCGCTCCCCTTGAGCGTGTGGGCCGCCGCTGCCGCGCCGGCGAGGTCACCCGCCGCAGCCGAGCCCTGCAGCGAGTCCAAGCGGTCGCGCGAGTGATCCACGAACACAACCACCATCTGCTTCAGCAGCGCGTCGCCGCCCAGCGCCCGAAGTCCCTCGAGGG
>CAYHCW010000654.1:0-1730 GCA_964355025.1 uncultured Gemmatimonas sp.
CGCGTCCGTGCCACATCAACAGCCTCGGGGGAGGCCACGTGGCGACGGATGCGCATTCCGCGTGCATCCGGCGTGCAGTGGGCTCGTTCCCCTGGTGGAGCGAGCCTTTCGTGTTTGCAGCCTCGACGTTCCGGTATCTCGCTGCCGCGGTGCTGGCCGGCGCGGCGTGCGGTGCGCCCGCCGGTGGCCGCGCCGGCGCCGCGGCCATCGAGGTCGTCGATGATTTTGGCGATACGCTGCGGCTGGCGCGGCCGGCGGCACGCATCGTGTCGCTGAACCCGGTCCTTACTGAAGCGCTCTTTGCGCTCGGCGCCGGCGCCCGCGTCGTGGGTCGCACCCACTGGGACGCCTCGCCGCCGGCGGCGCTGGCCGTCACCGATCTCGGCAACGGGATGCAGCCAAACGTCGAGGCCGTGCTTGCCACGCGTCCCGACCTCATCGTGCTCTACGCCAGCAATGGCAATCGCGCGGCGGCGTCCGCCTTCCGCAGGGCCGGCGTGCCGACGCTGACCTTGCACACCGATCGCGTGGCCGACCTGCCAGAGGCGCTGCATGCGCTGGGAATGGTGGTTGGCGACACCGCCATCGCGCGCCTGGTCGCTGACTCGGTGGCGCGTTCGCTCGCCGCCGTGCGGGCGCTGCCCGGCGCCGCCGTACCGCCGACTGTGTTCTGGCATGTGTGGGACACGCCCGTGATCACCATCGGCTCCGGCAGCTACCTCAGTGAGCTCGTCGAAATCGTGGGTGCGCGCAATGTCTTTGACGACCTGCCGGAGCCATCGCCGCAGGTCGCGATGGAAGGCGTCGCGCAGCGCAACCCGGAGTTCGTGCTCGCCGGCCCGGTCGCGGCGGCGCGCCTGCGTACCGAGGCGCGCTGGCAGGTGGTGCCTGCGGTGCGCGAGGGCCGCGTGCTGGTCATTGACACCACGGTCGTCGGCCGCCCGGGAGTGCGCATGGGCGAGGCCGCGCGATACCTGCGCGCCCTGCTCGACTCCGCCGTCGCGGCGCGTCGTCCGTGACCCCTGCGCGATGGCTCCTGCTTGCCGCGGCGCTGGTTGCGGCGTGTGCGGCGGGGCTGGCGCTGGGCCCCGTGCCGCTGGGTCTCGCCGAGGTGGCGCGCGCACTCGTCGGCGTCGGGGAGGGGCAGTCGATCGCGATCGTGCGCGACCTGCGCCTGTCGCGGGTGGTGCTCGCCGTAATCACCGGCGCCGGACTCGGCATGAGCGGCGCGGCGCTGCAGGGCACGCTGCGCAACGCGCTCGCCGAGCCCTACCTGCTCGGCGTGTCGGGCGGGGCCGCAGTCGGTGCCGTGCTCGCCGTGGTGGCCGGCCTCACCGCGTCCGTGGCGCTCCCCGTGGCGGCGTTCCTCGGCGCGGCCGGCGCCGTGGGACTCGTGCTGCTCATTGCGCGCGCGGCGCGCGGCCGGGCCGACCCGCGCATCCTGCTCATGGCCGGCGTCGTCGTGGGCGCGTTCGCCAACGCCGCCATCATGGTGCTGCTGGCCGATGCTGGCGAGGGCACCGTGCGCAACGCGCTCTGGTGGATGATGGGCTCGGTGGCCGCCGCCGAATGGTCCACCATTCGGTGGCTCTCGATCTACGCGATCCTCGCGGGCGCTGCCCTCGTGGCGGTGGCACGCGACATCGACCTGCTGGCGCTGGGTGAGGACGCGGCGGCCGGCCTGGGCGTGCATGTTGCGCGCGCCACGCGCCGCATCTTCCTGCTGGCCG
>CAYHCW010000655.1:0-1726 GCA_964355025.1 uncultured Gemmatimonas sp.
GCGGCATGCCACGAGTTGGCCGGCTCGGCCAGCAACTGGCGGAAGGCGAAGTCGAGCGCGTAGCCCTTGCCGCGCCTGGTCGCGTCATTGCGCACGAGCACCTGCGCGCCGTGGCGCTCGGCCACGCCGGCCGTATCGTCGGTGCAGTTGTCGGCGACCACGACGACGCGCCAGTAGTCGCGGTGCCAGGTGAGGCGCTCAAGCTCGGTGAGCGTACGGCCGAGGCCCGCGGCTTCATTGTGTGCCGGCACGACGATGACGAAGCGCCGCTTCATCACCACGCCCGGCGAGCGTGTGCGCGCGGAGGTGCGGGCGATGATGGTCAGGCCGAACAGGTAGAGGCTGCAGGCGAGCACCGGCAGGCCGGCGCACGCGAGGATGATGGCGAACCACGTCATGACTGCTCCTGAGAGTTGCGTTCCATTGAAGTCCACATTGCGCCGGTCGCGCCGGTGAACGCGGCGACGAGCACCGTACCCATCCAGCTCTGCAGGCCCATGTCGCCCCAGGCTTGCACCACGAAGGCGAGCACGGTCGCGATTGTCGCATAGCTCACCACGAGGTCGACGCCGGTGGTCGCGGCCCGGAACACCCGCAGTGCAATCAGCACCGCCACGGGAAACACGACCCAGAGCGCGGCGAACCCGAGCCACCCCGCGAGCGAGAGAAGCCAGAGCACGCTGTTGTGGGCGATGAAGCGGTACTGGGCGAAGAACTGGTCCACCCGATTGCCCTGCACCACCTCGCTGTACTCGTGCCCGAAGCCGCTGCCCATGATGGGGTGCGCCTTCAGGGTGCGAATGAGGTTGAAGTTCTCGATGTCGCGCGTCTTGCTCGAGTTGTCGTCCTGCGACGTCACGGACCGCACAATCTGTACGGGGCGGAAGATGCCGGACGTCGACGACCAGCCGGCTGCGGTGTAGATGGCGAGGACGGGCATCGCGTACAGGACGGCGCGCCGCAGGCGCCGCTGGAGTTCCACCGGGGCCAGCAGCAGCAGGGCCACCGCGCCACCGGCAAGGCTGACAAAGGCGATGCGCCGGTCGTTGACGATGAGCCCGGTGACCAGCACGGGCTGCAGCAGCAGGTTCATGACGAGGTGCTCGCGTGTCGGCTTCGACACCAGCGCGCTCGCCGCGATGAGGATTGCCACCACGGCGAGAATGGAGTCGGAGTGCGTGGTGACGTACGCGGGGCGCTCGCCCGACGCGCGCGCGATGGCGAGATAGTAGTAGAGGCCGAGCAGCGCGCGCACCGTCGCGACGAACAGCACGGCTCGCAGCAGCCAGAGCCGCGCGACGGTCGTCTTGAGCGCATGACCGAACAAGACCCCGAGGACGGGGAGCCAGAAGAGCTGGCGCACCTGCCAGAGGGAGTTCTTGAAGTCGCCGCCGCGCGCCAGGCCGCGCAGCTCGAGCAGCACGATGGCGGCAAAGAAGCAGAGAAACGCCGACTTCATGGGGTTGGGCAGCGCGCCAAGTCCCTGAGGATCATCAATGGGGTCGCGGCCGATCTTGCGCAGGACCACGACGAGCATGAACACCGCGACCGCCACTTCGAGCAGCGAAATGCGCAGCGCCTCGATGCCGGTGAGCTTGTGCAGGTTGAGGTAGAGCACTTCGCCCAGCCCGAGCAGGGGCGAGTTCCACTTGCCTTCCATGGGGCGCTCGCCCGGGTTGTCGACGAGCAGGCTGATGGTCAGCAGGCCGATGGCCGTCACGTCCAT
>CAYHCW010000656.1:0-1723 GCA_964355025.1 uncultured Gemmatimonas sp.
GCGCCGATGCGGGCGGGGCGGGAGGTCTCGGAGGCGGAGAGCGTAGTCAAGACGGAGAGGGCGGTAGGCGGTTTGCTGTTGGCCGTCGGCTGTTGGCCGTTGGCCGTTGGCGGAAAGATAGCGCTGCCGGTGCTACTGTGCCGTCAGCGAGACCAGGAACTCGCTCAGCACGTGGTTGAACGTGGCCGGTCGCTCGGCGTTGCTCACGTGACCGGCGCCAGCGATGATCTCCAGCCGGCTGCCGCCGATGGCGAGGTGCATGGCGCGCGCCTCCTTGGCGGGCGTCAGCACGTCCTCGTCGCCGACGACGATGAGGGTCGGCACGTTGATGGTGGCCAGCATGGGCGTCGAGTCCGGGCGCGTCATCATCGCCTCGAGCGCTCCGACGACCCCCTCCTCGGGAGCGAGCGACATCATCCGGTGCATTTCGTCCACCAGCTCCGGATTGTTGAGCCGGGTGGTGGGCCCGACCATGCCGCTGATCAGCTGGTTGGCAATGGCCGCCAGGCTCTGGCTCCGCGCCAAGGCCTGCATGTCACGCCGAGCAGCGCGCGACGCCTCGCTGTCGGCGCCCGCGCGGGTGTCGCACAGCACGAGGGCGCGCACGCGCGCCTGATGCCGCCGCCAGAAGGCCAGCGTCGCGTAGCCGCCCATCGAGAGTCCGGCGACGACCACGCGATCGATGCCCAGGGTGTCGAGCAGCGCCGCCGCGTCATCGGCATAGTCATCCATCGAGCGGGCCGTGCCGGGCACGCTCTCGCCAAAGCCGCGCAAGTCCATGCTGATGGTGCGCGCGGCCGTGGCGAGCGCGCCGAGCTGTGGCGCCCAGATCGCCCGGTGGTGCGGAAAGCCATGCAGGAACAGCACGGGAATACCCGTGCCCACGTCGTCGTAGCCGATGGCGTGCCCGTTGGCGAAGGTAATCACGCAACGGACCCTGTGCCTGTGCCCGTGTCCGGATCCGGGATGACGTACAACTGCTGGACGATCACGAACACGGCGGCGAGCAGCGGCGTCGCCACAAAGAGCCCCATCAGGCCGAACATGTACGCCATGATGACCTGTACCATCATCGTGAGTGCCGGCGGCAGGTCGAGGTGCTCCTTCATCAGGTACGGGATGAGCAGGTTGTTCTCGAGGAACTGGATGCCCCAGTAGGCGAACATGACAATCAGCGCCTTTTGCGGCGAGTCCACGAACGCCATCGCGATGGCGGGCACGGCGCTCAGCGTGGGGCCGATGTTCGGGATGAACTCGAGGATGCCGGCGATGACGCCGAGCGGCACCGCAGCGCGCACACCGATGATCATCAGAAGGACGGTGGTGATCGTCCCGATGATGAGCATGGCGATGGCCTGCGTGCCGAGCCAGCGGCGCAGCTTCACGGCGATGGCCGAGAGCACGGGCGCGAGTCGCTTGCGCGTCGGCGGCTTGAACAGCAGCAGCAGTCCGCGCTGGTAGAGGTCGGGCTCGGCCGCGATATAGACCGCGAGAAAGAGCACGAGCACGAACCCGCCGAAGGCCGCGAGCGTGGAGGTCAGGATTCCCAGGGCCATCGCCTTCATGCGATCTGCCTGCCCATAGAACGCCTCGACGAGCCGTCCCTGATGGGGGGGAGCCTCGGACGCCGGCCCCACGGTTGGCTCGGCAGACGGGGCTGCCGCCGTGGAGGGCGATGGCGCCGTGGCGCCGCCGGTCATCGCGTCGAGCAATCGCGGCTGGT
>CAYHCW010000657.1:0-1720 GCA_964355025.1 uncultured Gemmatimonas sp.
GAGGGCGACCACGTAGCGCGAGGCGTCGTCGAGCATCGCGTGGATGCGCAGCGGCCTGGTGGTGGTGCCGATGCGCAGCGTCGGGCCGTGGCAGACGTCGCCGTGCCACAGCGCACCGGCGTGGTCGGCCTGCCAGCGCAGGCGGGTGTGGCCATCGGGGCGCACGCCGCGCTCGAGGCCGGCGTCGCGGTACAGCCGCGCCACCGTCGTCGCCGAAACCAGGCTGGCGGCGAGCCGCCCATCGGCGACCAGCGTGCGCAGGATCAGCGGCACCGACGCGGTCGGGTGCTCGCGCCGGATGTCGAGCATGAGTTCGCGCTGCTCGGGTGTCAGTTCGCGGGCCCGCCCGCAGTCGGAGCGCGGCGCCGGGCGCAGCGCCTTCAGCCCACCGCGGCGGTACGCGTACAGCCAGCGCTGGAGGGTCGGCACCGAGATCGACCGCGCGGTCGAACTCCCGGGCGACCAGTAGCGTTCGGCGGCCAGCGCGCGCATCGCGGCGGCCAGGTCGCCGTGATCGAACTCGCGGCGGGCGAGCGCGCCGATGATCTCGGCGCGGAACAGGGCGATCGCCTCGGCGTGATCGCGGGGGCGAAGTGATTCGTCGTCGGACATGCGGGTGCCTTTGGCGCCGCCGGGTGAAGGGGCGGCGGCGCGCGCTCCCGGGTCTCACGGCGCGGTGGGGGTGCGAAGAATCCAAACCGGGTGGGACGCTCGTCGTCGACGAGGGCGGCCCGCTGGCCATCACGGCATCGTCGCGCCTCCCGCGAACGCCTGCGCCCACAGCGGGGCGCCGCGATCACCAGGCGGCGCGCGACCGACGGCGATCTGCGCCGCGCGCCCCGCCACCTCGCGCAGGGTCGGGCCGGCGCAGGTCCGCGCCGCCTGCGCCCACCGCTGCAGCGTCGACCACCCGGCCGAGGCCTCGCCCCTCACCCGCCAGGTGCAGACCCGCTGCCGCACCTCGTCCGCCGTCATCGCCAGCAGCCCCCACATCGCCAGGGCCATGGAGATCGCCGCCTGGCTGTACTGCCGGCGAGCGGCGACCCCGCGGGGCACCACCAGGACGATCGCGCCGCACCCGGTGCAGCGGTACCGCCGGCACCACACCAACGCACCCGTCGCCTTCCCGTCCGCCGTCAGCGGGCCGCGGAGCTGCCGGTCCCGGAGGCCGTGGCCGTGCAGGCCCAACGGGCCGCCGGTCGGACGGCTCGCGCCGCCGCATCCGGGGCACCGTCCCGGCCGAGCCTCCGCCACCGAGGGCGGCCGTGCAAGCCAGCCCTTGACGTCGAGCGCGTTGTAGACGATTCGTGAGGGGCGACTGGTCGACTTTTTCAACGGGGCCGACCGGGAGCACGACGCCGACGGTGCTCGTAACACCGTCGGCGTCACCTACTTTCGGCGGGCACCACGCCCAGCTCCGGAGAGGTCGTGCCGCCGGTTCTACCCCAGCGGGCCGGACCGCCGTCGGTCACCGGCGACGATGGCGTCGACGGTCATCACCATCACGCACCCCGCTCCGCCGTGCCGTTGTTCACGTAGGCGGGGGCGCTCCCTAACAAGGGGCGGCGGCGGTCGAGCTCACGGAGCGGGAACTCGATGACTTGCTCGATGGGATCGACGTCGAAGCGCCGGCAGCGAAGACCACGCGACATTGAGCGCAGGTTGTGATCGCGCGATCTCGACAACGGGATCGCGGTCGCGTAGTGGTCGAGTGTGGCCG
>CAYHCW010000658.1:0-1718 GCA_964355025.1 uncultured Gemmatimonas sp.
ATCGAGAGCAGGATCGGCAGGTCCTCCTTCTTCGCCCGCGCGAGCGCCGCCTCGTGCTCCCGCGCCATGGTCGCCAGATTGAGACTGCGCAGAAGGATCGGCAGCGACGCGGCGCTCATGCGACCACCTCCTGCAGGAACTGATCGTAGCTGAGTAACTCGGGCACAAAGACCGCGAGTTCGCGGGCGGGCGGCGGGGCGATTTGCAGTTGCGCTTCCACGGTGTCGGCGTGCGGCACCTTGCCGGCGCGCAGCAGGGCGCCGAGCACCGTGGCGACGCGTGCTTCGTCGGTGGTGGCCGCGAGCGCCAAGAGCTTCACGTAGTGGCGGTCGGCGTCGGCGGGCGCATCGGCGACCAGTTGATCGTAGGCCTGGCGGAAGACCGGCCGGGGGAAAAGTTCTTCGCGGTAAAGATACCGGGCGAAGGCCCCCGGTTTGCGCACCAACGAATCGATGATGTGGCGGTAGTCGATGCGAGGCTGTTGGGTGTGCGTCCGCGGATAGCGCGCCACCTCGACGCCGGCGTGATGAAAGCTCACGGTGGTCTCGGTCACACGGGCAAGCAGGCGCGCGTCGATTAAGCGCGCCGGCACGGAGTAGGCGCAGTTTTTGACCCGCGCGGTGCAGTAGCTGGACACGCGGGCGGTGTGCTCTTCGGCGTCGGGATAACGGTGCGCTGGCAGGGGCTTGAGTCGCAGCAACTCCTCTTTCACGCGGACGGCCCGCTGCAGGTTGGCGGCGGTGCAGACCTGGCCCACGAAGCTCGTATAGGCTTCGAGCGAGGCGAAGTCACTCGAGCCGCGCAGGATGAGGTGATTGCGCAGCCGGCGTTTGAGGTGTTTGTTGGCCGACTCCACATCGCCATTTTCATCGGGCCGGTCGGGATTGATCGTGCGGGGCGAGGTCCCCAGATGATCGCACAGGGCGAGATAATCGAGGTTGAACCCGCGTGCGGCGGCCCCGCGTTTGAGTTGATGCGTCGCCGTCGAGCTATGGTCCGTCTGGATTTGCGGCGTCACGCCGCCCAAGCGCCAGAACGCATCCTGCAACCCCATCTTCAACGACAGACCCGACTCTGACTGACACGGCACCGCCCACTGCCAGTTCGAATACGGCAGCACCGTGTGGCACAACAGATGGGGATACGGCACGCCGGCGATCGTGACGCCGAGCTTGTGCGCATGCGTCCAGTCGACCTGGACACTCAGCCCCGGGTCGCGCACCTGCGGAAAAAACACCTCTTTCGGCGGACCATACTGCGTGCGCCAACGCGTCACCCGGCGTTGAAACGTGCGCAGTCCGTGGGCCGGCAGCTGCTCGGGCTGCTGCGCGAGAAAATGTTCGAAGAGCGCCTTTGCTTCAATCTCGGGCGTCGCTTCCAGCCAGCGCACGACTTCGGGCCAGATGGCGATGAACGCATCCGGATGGGTTTGCCAATGGCGCTCTGGTCGCTGGGTCGTTGGCCCACGGCCGCGTTTCAGATACCGCCGCGCCGTTTTGCGGTCCATGCCCGCTTTCATCGCCGCGCGTCCAATGCTGCCGCAATCGTTAATCGTCTTCATGAGGTGCCCGTATTGGTGCTCGGTTATCAAGGTGCGCCTGCGTAACAGGTCCGAGCACTACTGACGCTCACGCAGACCAACGCCTGCTCAAAAATCCCACGCTAAGCGGTGGAGCGATTTAACTGACGTCGTGGGGAGGTATGAGTGTCGTTGTGCG
>CAYHCW010000659.1:0-1711 GCA_964355025.1 uncultured Gemmatimonas sp.
GACGCCTCGGCGCCGCCGTGCACACCCACGCCGACGGTGGCCGCGGCAATGGCCGCCGCATCGTTCACGCCGTCGCCAACCATCACCACCGTCCCCTGCGTCCGCGCCAGTTCCACGCGACGCAGTTTCTCCTCGGGCGACGCGCCACCGGTGGCGTCGGCGAGGTTGATGCCGAGCAACTGCGCTGTGCCGCGAACCACCGCGGGGTGATCGCCGCTGAGCAATGCCACGCGCCAGCCGAGCGCGCGAAGGCGGTCAATCGACGCGCGGGCATCGCTGCGCACAGGGTCGCCAAAGCCGGCGCGGGCCACCACCACGCCGTCCACGGCAATCCACACCGGCGTGAGCCCTTCCTCGGCGAGCGCCTCGATGCGCACGTCAGGAGCGTGCTCCTCGGCGCCGATGCGCCGCGCCACGAACGTCGGCG
The DNA here is from genome assembly GCA_964355025.1 of uncultured Gemmatimonas sp. GTDB lineage: Bacteria > Gemmatimonadota > Gemmatimonadetes > Gemmatimonadales > Gemmatimonadaceae > PNKL01. The sequence goes on from CAYHCW010000659.1 coordinate 428, forward strand.
AGCCGGCAATCACGTGCCGGCCGGCAACATCGCCTTCGATGCCGCCGCCCACGGTCTGCTGCACGTCGGTGACGTCGAGCACCTCGAGCACGGGCCACGCCTGCTGGACGGCGATGGCAATGGGGTGGTTGCTCCCGCGCTCGAGCGCGGCCACCAGCGGCTTGGCGAACTCGGCGCCTTCCCACCGCACCAGGCGCACGCGCCCTTCGGTGACCGTGCCGGTCTTGTCGAGCAGGATGAGCCCCGGATGGTTGAGCGACTCAATGGCATCGCCCCCCTTGATGAGGATGCCGCGCTTCGCCGCGCGCCCGATGCCCACGGTGATGGCCAGCGGCGTGGCGAGCCCCAGCGCGCAGGGGCACGTGACCACCAGCAGCGCGATGGCGTTGTCGAGCGCGTGCAGCGGGTCGTGCTTGAGTCCGTACACATACGCCACCACGGCCACCACGAGCACGACGCCCACGAACCAGCCGGCAATGGAGTTGGCCAGCTGCACCACCGGTGCGCGGCGCCGCGCGCTCTCTTCCATGCGCCGCAGCAAGGCGCCCAGGCGGCTCATCTCGCCGGCACGCGTCACTTTCACCTTCAGCGGCCCCGTCAGGTTCACCGTGCCGGCGTACACCGTCGATCCCACATCGACGCCCTCGGGGCGCGTCTCGCCGGTGAGCAACGAGCAATCGGTCGCGGAGCGGCCTTCGGTGACGTCGCCGTCGGCGGCGAACGTGTCGCCGGCGCGCACGGTCATCAGCATGCCGGGGAGCAGCGCCTCAACCGGCACCTCGCGCTCGCCTTCCTCGTCCACGACGCGTGCCGCGTTGGGCGCCAGTGAGCCCAGCAGTTCGGCGGCGTCGGCGGCCGCGCGCTGGCCGCGATTCTGCAAAAAGCGACCGCTCAACAGCAGGAACACCAGCAAGCCGACCGCATCGAAATAGATGGGCCCCGTGCCGGTGATCGTGTTCACGGCGCCGCGCGTGAACCCCGCCAGCAGCGCGATGGCGATGGGGAGGTCGATGTGCAGCCGGCGCGTGCGCAGCGACGCCAGCGCACCCTGCAGGAAGAGCCACCCGGGCCCGAACAACGCCGGAATGGTGAGCAGCAGCGAGACGAGCCGGAAGTAGCGTTCGTACTCGATGTCCATGCCGGTGAACCAGCCGCTGTACAGCGCGAGCGCCAGCAGCATGATGTTGCCGGCCAGCGCCCCCGCGATGCCGATGCGCATGAGCATCGTGCGGTCTTCCTTGCGCCGCATCGTCTCGGCGGCGACGCCGCGGAACGGATGCGGCG
>CAYHCW010000660.1:0-1711 GCA_964355025.1 uncultured Gemmatimonas sp.
ACGCCGCCCGCTTGCACCCCACGAGCCCGAAGTACCCCAGGATCTTCTCCAGCGGACAGAACCCGGTAAAGCTCGACTGCAGGAGGTTGGCGCCCACGAACGCGGTGAACCAGAGCCAGTTGGGGCTCACCCACCAGGCAAGAGCGACGGACAGCAGGATGAACACGCCGGCGAAGCGGCGGATGACGACATCATCGCACATTGGATTGTTCTCGTTCAGGTTAGAGGAACTGTTCGACGGGCAGTACGGCGAAGTGCAGGCGCTCGCCGGCCACGAGTAGTGCCTGCAGCGCGACGAGGCCGTCGGTGACTTGCTGGGCATGGTCCTGCGGCACGACGGAGGTGAAGACCGTCTCCTCGCCCGGCCAGGCGCGCGTTCCCTCCACGCGCCCGTGCGCACCGGCGCCGCGCGCGTGCGGGAACTCGGTGTAGCCCGGTGCACCGTTCGACAACAGCGCCTCGGTGACCCGCGCGGCGCGCGGGCCAGCGTAGATGATCCAGAACATGCGCATCAGGCGTCCTCCTCGGCCGAACGCTGCAGCTCCCAGTAGAGCAGCGGCACCACGACCATGGTGAGCAGGGTCGCCACGATCGCGCCGCTGATCAGCGCGACGGCGAGTCCCTGAAAAATGGGATCGAGCACCATCACGATGCCGCCCACGACAACGGCCGCGGCGGTGAGGGCGATGGGACGGAACCGCACCGCGCCGGCCTCGAGCACCGCGTCGCGCAACGTGCGCCCGCGGGCCTGCGCCAGCTGGATGAAGTCCACCAGCAGGATCGAGTTGCGCACGATGATGCCAGCCAGGGCGATCATGCCGATCATCGACGTGGCCGTGAAGAACGCCCCGGAGAACGCGTGCCCCGGCAGGATGCCGATGAGCGTCAGCGGAATGGGTGCCATGATCACCAGCGGGATGGTGAACGACTGGAACCAGCCGACGACCAGTACATAGATGAGCACCAGCACGATGGCGAAGGCGAGGCCGAGGTCGCGGAAGACCTCGATGGTCACCTGCCACTCTCCGTCCCACTTGAGCGCCACCTCGTCAAGCCGATCGGGCTGCGTGGCGTTGTAGCGGTGGATCTGCGCCCCGTTGACCCGCAGCGAGTCGATGCGCGCGTTCATCGCGAGTATCGCGTACACCGGCGCTTCCACCGACCCGGCCACATCACCGGTCACGTAGACCACCGGCCGCAGGTTGCGTCGCATCCGCGTGCTCTCGATGGTCAATGAATCCACCGTCACGTAGCGCGCCAGCGGCCGCGGGCCAACCATCGTCGCCACCGGCAAGCTGAGGAGCGCCGCCTCGGACGACCGGTCGCGCACGGCAAGCCGTGGCACGATGGCCACGCCCTCGCGCGCATTGTCCGAGGACGCGCCGGTCACCGGCGACCCGCTGAGCGCCAGGGAGAGGGTGCGGGCAATCTGCTCCACGCTCGCGCCATCCTGCGCGGCGCGCACGCGGTCCACGCGGAAGCGCCGCTGCGCCCCGGGTGCGTCGATGCTCCAGTCGACATCCACCACGCCCGGCGTGCTCTCCATGATCTGCTTCACCTGCTCGGCCGCCACCAGGCGCAGGGAGTCGCTGGGTCCGTAAATCTCGGCCACCAGCGTCGAGAGCACCGGCGGTCCCGGCGGTATCTCGGCGACCTTGGCGCGTGCACCATAGGCGCGGTCAATGGAATCCAGCGCCGGCCGCACGACCAT
>CAYHCW010000661.1:0-1707 GCA_964355025.1 uncultured Gemmatimonas sp.
GTGCCAACGCGGAACTGGCCGGCGCCAGCGGCTACCTCACCAAGCCCGTCGATCCCGCCGAACTCGGCCAGCGGGCACGGGCCCTGCTCACGCGCGTGACGGCCTAAGATGACCGCCGCCCACGATCCCTCGCTCTTCCCGCTCGACGCCGTGCCCTGGCGTGGAGCGATTGGACTCGTGCGCGCGGCCGTGCGGCGCCACTGGCTGCTGGCGTCCTTCATCTTCTGCCTCTTCATTGTGGTCGCCGGCGCGGCGGCCGCCCTGCTGCCCCGCACCTACTCCGCCGAACTGCGCATGCTCTCGCGCCGTGGCACGTCCGTGATGGCGGCGCTCGCCGACCCCCGGCGCGCCGTCGCGCCCGGCTTTGACCAGCCGTCGCAGGGCGCCGTGGAACTTGGCCTCTCGCGCAAGGCCCTCACGGCCATCGTCAGGGAAGGCGCCCTGGTGGAGCACTTCCAGAAGACGAGGCCGGCCCTGATGCGCTGGAAGGATGCCCTGCGCGCCCGGGTGCTCGGCCCGCTGTCTCCTGAGGACCTGAACGATGCGCTCCTCGCCCTGCTCGAGAGCCGCCTGCGCATCCGCGTGCAGGACGACGTGATCCTGATCCGCGTGACCTGGTGGGATCCCGATGGCGTGCAGCTCATCCTCACGCAGGCGCAGCAGGCCTTCGTGGCCGAGCGCACGCGCCTCGACATCGAGAGCATCGAGGATACCTACGCCATCCTTCGGCGCGCCTCGGACGCCATGAGCGCCCAGATGGAGGGACGCGTGTCGGCCTTCCAGGTGGCGCGTTCGAGGGCCGCGGGAAACCAGGCGGCCAAGGTTCCGGTGAAGGTGACGACGGCGACGCTCGCGCAGCTGCGCGACCGCCTGCTCGAACGCCGGGCGTACCGCGAGGAGCTGGAGCGCCGCAGCCGCATGAAGCGCGCCGACCTGCGCGTGCAGCTCGCGCAGCAGGTGGCCACTCTTGGGCCGCGCCACCCCGACCGCATCAACACCGAGCAGTCGCTCGCGCGGCTCGATGGCGAGGACGAGGGACTCTCGGCCGCGCGCGCTGAAGAGGAGACGGCGCTCTCGGCGTTCACGGCGCGCGGCGGTTCGCTCGACATTTTCGATGCAAGCACGTCGCAGGAGAGCGCCGGCGACCCGTCGGCTGCGCGCCCCGATGACGACCCCACCGTGATTGCCGCACGCGCACACCTGCGCATGTCGGCCGACGGATTGCAGGACCTCATGATGCGCACCGAGAACGCGCGCATCGAGGTGGAGACTGCGCGCGCCGCCGTGCCGTACAAGTACGTGGTCACGCGTCCGGCCGACCGGCCGCGGAAGCCGGATGCGCCGAATGTCGGCATCCTGCTCGCCGGCGGTGTCATGGCCGGCGCGCTGGCCGGACTGCTCAGCAGCCTGCGCCGGTTCCTCGTCGCCGAGACGCAGCGCACCGGGCTCGGACTGCTCGACCTCGCGAAGCGGACCGGCTTCGCCGGGGCGGCCGCATGAACACGCTCCCGAGCCGCATCCTCTTTCCCTCGAAGCTCATCTGGCCCGCGCTGTTCGTCTCGCTGGTCCTCGTTGCCGCCGGCACCGGGGTGGCCGCTCCCCTCGCCCCGCTGGCCGCGGTGGCCGCGCTGATGATCGTGTTCGGTGCGCGCATGGACGTGACGGCCATCGGCCTGCTGACCATCAGCCTGCTCGTCGACAACCCGG
>CAYHCW010000662.1:0-1701 GCA_964355025.1 uncultured Gemmatimonas sp.
CTGCAAGCGCTGGCACGAAGAAACGTGGGCCGCCGTGAAGAAGGACTACGTCGATACCGGCAAGCTGCGCGTGGCGTACGTCAACCTGCCGCTGAGCATGCACCGCAATGCCCAGCCGGCGGCCGAGGTGGCCATGTGCGCCAGCGTGCAGGACAAGTTCTGGCCCGTGCAGGACGCCCTGTTCCGCGACCAGAAGGAGTGGGGGGACAAGGCCGATCCGCAGCCGGCGTTCGAGACACTCGCGCGCGAAGTCGGCGTCAACGTGGAACTCCTGCGCAGCTGCGTGCAGAAGGGCGCCACCCGAGCACTCATCAAGGCCGATGTCGACCGGGCAACGACGGCCGGAGCCAGTTCGACGCCGATGTTCTTCATCGGCGGACGTCCGTTGCTGGGCGCGCAGCCGCTGTCGGCGTTCCGTGAGGCGATCGACGCCGCGCTCGCGGCACCGCCCGCCGGCAAGTAGGCGGCGAGCGGCAGTGCATCCCGCGCTGCGCGCCTCATACGCCGCCGTCGGCACGCTCGCCGAGTGGGCGGCCGCGCGCACCAGCCGGCGCACGAGCCGGGGCACTGGCAAGATCATGGCGTCGCTCGCCGGCCGGCACGGCGTCGTCGATCGATTCGTGGCGTGGGGCGCCACGCACCGTGACCCGTCGCGCCCGCTCGTCTGGCTGCACGCGCCATCCGTCGGCGAGGGACTGCAGGCGCGCCCGGTGCTGGAGCTCCTGCGCAAACGCCGCCCCGACGTCCAACTCGTCTACACCCACTACTCGAGCAGCGCCCACACGTTCGCGTCGGAAGCGGGCGCCGATTTCTTCGACTTCCTGCCGTTCGACACGCGCCGGGGCGCGCGGGCCATACTGCGCGCCATCCGGCCCACCGCACTGGTGTTCAGCAAGCTCGATGTCTGGCCCGTGCTCGTGGACGAAGCGGTGCGGCAGGGAGTGGGCGTGGCCCTGATTGCCGCGACGCTGGCCGAGCAGTCCGGACGCCAGGGCATTCTGGCGCGGGCGCTGCTCCGCGACGCGTACGCGGCACTCCGGGTGGTGGGCGCCGTCGACGCGGCCGATGCGGCGCGGCTCCGGGAACTCGGGGTGCGCGCCGAGCGCGTGCAGGTCACGGGCGACACGCGCTACGACCAGGTGTGGGGGCGCGCGCACGCCATCGACCGCACCGCGCCGCTCGTTGCATCCCTCGCCGGCACCCGACCCACCGTCGTGGCCGGGTCCACGTGGCCCAGCGACGAGCGCGTGATCGAAGGTGCGTGGCGCGCCGTGCGGACCCAGGCGCCCGGCGCTCGCCTGATCATCGCGCCGCACGAGCCGGATGAATCGCACCTCGCACCCATCGAGGCGTGGATCGCCCGCGAGGGATGGCGTGGCGCCAGGCTGGGCACGCCGGCGGCCGTCGACGCCGACGTCGTGGTGGTCGATCGCATGGGCGTGCTCGGCGACCTCTACGCCCTTGCCGACATCGCCTATGTCGGCGGCGGCTTCCATGCCGCGGGTCTGCACTCGGTGCTCGAACCGGCGGCATTCGGCGCGCCGGTGCTGTTCGGCCCGCGCTTCTCCGGCAGCCGCGACGCCGGATTGCTCGTGGCGGCAGGCGCCGGCCTGGCCACGGAGAATGCCCGCGCACTCGAAGGGGCCCTGCTCACGTGGCTCCGGGACGACGATGGGCGCACACGGGCCGGTGCCCGCGCAC
>CAYHCW010000663.1:0-1698 GCA_964355025.1 uncultured Gemmatimonas sp.
TGGCACGCCCGTGGCCTGCTGGCATGGCAGCTGTCGCAGGGCAAGCGCGCCGTCGGCACTAGGGTGGACCGCGAGCAGTTGCGGCTCCTCCAGACCGCCGACACCTCGCTCGTGGTCGCAGTGACGCTCGAGCCAGGGAGCGCGCGGTATCTCGTGGACCTCGCGACCTACCGCTCGCAGGGCTCGCCGATCGTGCGGGCGGGCGCCACGCGCTACATCAAGCGCGCCTTCGACACGGCCCGCGCAGTTGGTGACTCGCTGGCCGTGGCCGAGATGGCCGACGCGCTCGGCATGGCGCAGTTCAAGGACTACCAGATGTTCTTCGGCCGCCGGATGTACCGTGACAACGGCCCCGGCAAGGGCATCGCCGAGATGCTCGACCAGCAGTCGGGGGCCGACGGGCGCAGCGTGAGCGCCAGCGCCGACCTCGTGCGCCAGACGATCGAGGAACGCTCGGTGCCGGTCGGCGGCACTCCTCCCCCGGGCGTGGATGCGTTCGACCGTGCCCTCGAGTTCTTCGAGACCGCCACCTCCGCGGCGCCGGCGCTGCCGCGACCCTGGCGCCACCGGTTCGCCGCGCTCGCCGACCGCCGGCGCTGGGAGGAACTCGAGCTCGTCACGCGCAGTCGCCTCTCGCTGGCACCCTGGGACCCCGACGCCTGGCTGGCCCTCGGACTCGCCCAGCACCGGCAAGGGAACGCCCGGGCGATGGCGTCGTTCGACAGCGCCTTCGCCCAGATGACCGACAGCACGCGCACGCGGCTCGACCGCGTGGAACGCATCATGCGCCCGAAGGCGGTGCGCCGGCTCGATGCGATGCCGAGCGATGAACGCACGCGCACCGTCCGATTCGTCTGGACGTCCGCCGATCCGCTGTGGAGCGTGCCCGGCAATGAGGTTCGGGCCGAGTACCTCGCGCGCATTGCCTTCGCCGAGCTGCGCTTTGCCGACGAGGAGAAGGGGTTGCACGGCGTCGACACGTACCCCGGCGACCTGCATGTGCGCTATGGATTCCCCAAGATCACCATGAACTACGAATGCGGCGACGTCTGCTGGTTCTGGTGGTATGCGCCGCGCCTGCAGTTCGTGGTGCGCTATGTGGCGGCGTTCAATCGCGCCCTCCCCGTCTTCGACGACGTCGCCATCAACGAGGACATCCAGTTCCAGGCACCGGCCGCGTGGAACAACATTCCGGGCGTGCCGTCCATCGACTCCATCCCGCTGCGTGTCGCACGCTTCCGCGCCGACGGCACGCGTCCGTCGCTCTTTGTGTCGGGGGCCATTCCCCTGGGGCGCATGAGGACTGGAGGCGCCCGCCTGACGGTGCCGCCCGCGCACCTGTGGATGATCGCCGACGGAGCCGACGCGGTGGCGCATGACTCGGCGCGCACCGATGCCGCCGGCCTGGCGGTGTGGAAACTGCGCGCGCCTGCCGGCGAACTGTTTGCGCGCGCCGAACTGGCGCTACCGGGCGCCGGCGCCGCGCGCGGCACGGTGTTCGCGAGCACCGCCCCTGCCGCGACTGGGCTGGCCATGAGCGACGTGATCATTGCGTCAGCGGCCGGCGACGGCGCGACGCCGGCCACGCGCTGGCACGAGCTCGTCATCGCACCGGCCCCGGACACCCTGCCCCGCGCACGCGGCATCGCCATCGCCTGGGAGACGGTCAGCGAGATCAACACGGCCGGCTTCCACCTC
>CAYHCW010000664.1:0-1692 GCA_964355025.1 uncultured Gemmatimonas sp.
GACAGTCGATCGGCTGATCGCCGGCGAGGACGGCTGGCTTGACGCTTGACCGCGTAGGTGACCTTGACTGACGGCTGAGATGTCTTTCTGTTCACGCTCTGAACAAGTCGGGTATAATCCCGTTCAGTTCGTGAACGGCGCCCCCCTGTGCCTGCCCATCTGTAGGCGAGACTACCGAAGGTCTACCGATCCGACGGTGACATGCAACCACCCAAGAACGCTGATCACGATGTAATCGACCATTTCGGCAGCGAATGGTCGCGTTTTGATCAAAGTTCCTTATCAGATTCCGAACGGCAGCCGCTCTTCGACCAGTACTTCAACATCTTTCCCTGGGACCGACTGGGCGTGAATGCCGTCGGCTTCGACTTGGGCTGCGGCTCCGGGCGCTGGGCCGTGGCGGTCGCCCCCCGTGTGGGGCACTTGCACTGCATCGACCCATCAAGCGCTATCCATGTCGCGAGGCGCAATTTGCGGGACGCGCCGAACGTCAGCTTCCATCAGGCCACGGTGGACGCCATCCCCCTCCCGGATGGGTCGATGGATTTTGGCTACTCCCTGGGGGTCCTGCACCATGTGCCTGACACCCAGCGAGGCATCGTCGATTGCGTCCGGAAACTGAAGCCTGGCGCGCCCTTCCTCATCTACCTGTACTACGCGTTCGACAACCAGCCTCGCTGGTACCGCCTGCTGTGGAGGCTCAGCGAGGCATTGCGGTTTGTGATTTCCCCGATGCCAGCCCCGCTGAAATACCTGATGAGCCAGGTGATTGCCGCGGGTATTTACTGGCCGCTGGCGCGAGCCGCCGCACTGCTGAAGCGTACCGGCATTAGCGTGCACAGCTTTCCGTTGAGCATCTATTCGAACACCTCCTTCTACACGATGAGGACGGATGCGCTCGACCGGTTTGGCACCCAGCTGGAACACCGATTCACGCGAGCGGAGATTCAGCACATGCTGGAGGCTGCGGGTCTCGAGCGCATCCACTTCAGCCCGACGGTGCCCTTCTGGACCGCCGTCGGCTTCAAGAAATAATCAGCGAGACAATCGGAGGTTTACCCATTTCCGACACATTCCTGCACGCGCTTTTTGGTCTCTCCGGCGAGGTTGCCGTCGTCACAGGCGGCCTTGGCCGGCTGGGACGGGAATACGTGCGCACCTTGGCACAGGCCGGTGCGCGGGTCGCGGCCCTGGATGTGGCCGGCGCCCCGGATTTGTTCCAGGGCCTCGAAGGCGGCGGGCTTCCGATCCACGTCGAGCTGGTCGACCTCACGAAAAAGGCGGGCGTCGATGCCGCGTTCAAGCGGATCACGGCGACGTTGGGCCCCGCCACCATCCTCGTGAACAACGCCGGCCTGGGCTCGTCGCCGGCGTCGGCCGGCCTCGAGAACGGTCCGTTCGAGGACTATCCCGAAGAGGCGTGGGACACGATGATCGACTCGCACCTCAAGGGCACGCTGTTCGCCTCGCAGGCGTTCGTGCGGCAGTTCTGCGCCGCTGGTCACACGGCGGGCAGCATCATCAACGTGTCGTCCACCTACGGGGTCGTGTCGCCCGAGCAGGCGGTCTACGACTACAAGCGGGTCGACGGCGCCACCTATTTCAAGCCGGTGGGATACAGCGTGGCGAAGTCGGGCGTCCTGAACTTCACGCGCTGGCTGGCCGAGTACGGCGCCCCGTTCGGCATCCGCG
>CAYHCW010000665.1:0-1692 GCA_964355025.1 uncultured Gemmatimonas sp.
AATGGGTTGACCGCTGGACGCCCGAGGTCGAGCGTCTCGGCGCCACGTTCTTCGAGGCGACGACGGCGATGGCCTTCCAGTTCTTCGCCGAGTCGGGTGTGGACGTGGCGGTGATCGAAACGGGACTCGGCGGCCGGCTGGACGCCACGAATGTGCTGGTGCCCCTCGTGGCGGGCGTGACCAACATCCAGATCGACCACGTCGAGTATCTGGGAGCCACGCGCGAGGAGATCGCCTTCGAGAAGGCCGGCATCTTCAAGCGCGGGGTGCCGGCCATCGTCGGCGAGCCGGATGCCGGCATTCGTGCCCTGCTGGTGGAGCACGCGCGCGGACACGGGGCGACCCCCATTCGTGCCGTCTACGATGAGGCCGCCCTGAGCGAGGTGACGGTGACGGCCGACAAAACGCGCTTCGTGGCCCGCACGTCCCGCGGCGAGCGCGCGGTGCGCACGCCGCTGGTCGGGCGGCACCAGGCATCGAATGCGCTGGTGGCGCTGGCGATGCTCGAGGCGCTTCCCGACGACCTGCGCCCGGACGATGCCACCGTCGAGCAGGGACTCTCGCGGGTCCGGCTTCCCGGGCGGTTCCAGCGGGTGGGCAAGTTCGTGTTCGACGTGGCCCACAATCCCGACGGCTCGCGGGTGCTCGCCCGGACACTCGAGGAGGCGCGCCTGCCGCGTCCGGTGGCGGCGGTGTTCAGCGTGTTGAGCGACAAGGACTGGGCGTCGATGATGGCCGCCCTGGCCCCGCAGGTCGATCGCTTCATCGTGACCAACAGTCCCACCGCGCCTTCCAGCCGGTCGTGGAACGTGATTGACGTGTTGGCCCACGCCCGGGCGCAGGGATGGGAGGCCGAGGTCGTGCGCGACTTCGATCGCGCGCTGGCCCGGGCGGACGCTGAGGCGGCCACGGTGGTGATCACGGGGAGTTTCCACACGGTCGGTGACGCAATGTCAAGGTTGCAGGTCTCGCCGACGGCCGGGTAAATTTCAAGGATGCAATCCAAGGGACCGCTCCCGGGCTTCCGCGACTTCTATCCGGAGGACCTCGCTCGCCGCACCGCGATCTTTCGCGCGTGGCGCGCGGTGGCGCGCCGGTATTCCTTCGTGGAGTACGACGGCCCTCCACTCGAGCCGCTGGACCTGTACACGCAGAAGAGCGGCGACGAGATCGTGACGCAGCTGTACAGCTTCGAGGACAAGGGCGCCCGGCAGGTGTCGCTGCGGCCCGAGATGACGCCGACCTTTGCGCGCATGGTGGCGGCGCGCGCCAACGCGCTGCCCAAGCCGGTGCGCTGGTTTTCACTGCCGCAGCTGTTTCGCTATGAGCGGGCGCAGCGCGGCCGTCTGCGCGAACATTTCCAGCTGAACGTCGACATCGTCGGCGAGCCGAGTGAACTGGCCGACGCCGAGTTGCTGTGCGTCGCCATCGACATCATGCGCGAACTGGGGCTCGGCCCCGACGACGTGCGGGCCAAGGTGAGCGACCGGCGGCTGCTCAATGTGCTGCTGGCGTCGATTGGCGTGGGCGAGGCACAGCTGGGCGCCGTGTACGCCGTGCTCGACAAGGTGGCGCGGCAGCCGCACGAGATTTCGCGCGAAAAGCTGGAGGCGGCCGGACTGGTGCCCACCCAGATCGAGCGCGTGATGGCCCTCGCCGACGTATCGTCGATGGACGACCTCGAGCGCGACT
>CAYHCW010000666.1:0-1691 GCA_964355025.1 uncultured Gemmatimonas sp.
GGTGACCACCCGAACCCGGGGCAAAAACTGCCGCGCGCTCATCGCCATCGGCACCTTCACCGTTTCGGTGCGTAGTTTGCGCTCGCCCTTGGGCATCAGGTAAATCACCGTGTTGGCAATGTCGCTCGTCGCCTCACCTGGGCGTTCCTGAATGGACACACGGCCGACGACGGCACCCTGCGCGCCACCCATCGCCGGCAGGCAGGCGACAATGGCGAAAACCGTCGCGCGGTGAATCTTCGTACGCAGCATGACCGACACGCTCCCCTTTCCTGAATTGCGATACCGCCACGATATGCCACAACAAACAGCACGGTCAAGCGGCCCGCGACTGGGCGTCGCCGCCCTCACGATCCTGTTCGTTACCGCCGCACCCGCAGCGGGCGCCCAGAAGCCCGACAGTGTGAAGGCCGCGCACGACTCGCTGGCCGCGCGCGTCGAACGCGCCGAGGAGACCATCGAACTGCTGAAACAACAGCTTGCGGCCCAGAGCGAGTCGGGCGTGACGTCGCGTTCGGGACTCAAGCTCGAGTGGTCGGGTCGCATGCTGGCGAACGCGTTCGGCAACTCGCGCCGCACCAACAACGCCGACGTCCCGCTCTTCGTGCGCCCTGATACGGCCAGTGGATTGCCCCAAGGTGGCGGCGGTATCGCGATACGGCAATCGACCGTCGGGCTGGCCGTGACTGGAACCCGGGTGCTCGGCGCGGAGTTCCGTGGCGATCTCGATGTCGACTTCTTTGGCGGACAACAGGCCAGCGGCGGCGGCCGCACGTTTCCGCTGCTGCGCCTGCGCACGGCGCGCGCCATCCTCACGTGGGCACATGGCGAGCTGCTCGTCGGCCAGGAGCAGCCCCTGACGAGCGGCGTCAACCCGGTAAGTCTCGCTTCCGTTGGCACCCCAGGGTTTGCCGCCGCCGGCAACCTCTGGCTCTGGCTGCCGCAGGCCCGCGCCACGGTGGAGGCCGGCACGCGGCTCAAGTTCGCCGTGCAGGGTGCGGTGCTGGCGCCGATGACCGGCGATCCCGCCGGCGCCTTCGACACCGATTTCGACGCCGCCGAGCGCGCCAGGCGCCCCTTCCTGCAGGGACGGATGCGCCTGCGCTGGGGCGAGGGCGACCGCCAGGGTGAAATCGGCGTTGGCATTCATCAGGGCTGGTTCGCCGCGACGGGTGACTCGTTGCTCCAGAGCCGTGGGTACATGGCCGATGCCCTGCTGCCTCTTGGACCCCGCGTCGACCTGCGGGGCGAAGCCTGGGACGGCAGGGGCCTGCGACCGCTTGGCGGCGGCCAGATTGGACAGTTATTCGGTCGGCAGGGTGTGGTGGTGCGTGGGCGCGGCGCATGGGGGCAGCTCAACTGGCGCATCGTGCCACGCGTCGCCGTCGGCTCGGGCTATGGAATCGACGATCCGAACGATGCCGACCTCGGAGCCGGCGCACGCCTGAAAAACATCACCACGGCTGCGCATCTCATCGTGCGTCCCGGCGGGCCGCTGGTGATCAACGCCGAGTGGCGGCGCACAACGACCACCTACGCGGCGCGGGCGTACCAGAACGACCACTTGAACGTCGGGATGGGATTCGAGTTCTAAGGGCCGACGACCAGCCGCACTTCGTCTCCCACGCAAATCTCACCCTCGCCCGCCACCCGCGCGTACACCCTGCTCCACCCCGGGTGCTTCTTCTGCG
>CAYHCW010000667.1:0-1684 GCA_964355025.1 uncultured Gemmatimonas sp.
TTGCCGCAGGTTTCAACCTGCGGGCACGGCGGGCGATCGTCGCTTAACGCCTATGCCCCCAGCCCCGCCCCCACGAGTGGCTCCGTTCGGCACACAAGTCACTGAAAGGCCTGTGGATAAGGCTTCTGGAGCTTCGAGATACGCTCGCGCCCGCTGCCGTACCGATCGAGTAGGCGCCCCAGTTACCTGGGGCGGGTGTGATTCCCATTCCGTTCACGCGGCCCGCCGGACTTCTACGCGGGCTGCGGCGTGAAGCATGGCCATCGCGGCGTCCCACCTGTGGCTGAGCGCGGTCGCACGGAGATTGACCACATGCGCCGCGGACGCCTCTCTCCATCGGGCGCCGGATCGCTTCATTCTCACGTTGAAGACGCACTTGCAGCTCGCTTCGACGGCCCCGCTCCCCACCGGCTGTCCGGCGCGGCGCGCCGCGGCGTAGTCGAGCCGACCGGCGTGGAGTTGCCGCGTCAGGAAGCCCACCGCCTCCTTGAGCGGATCGCCCTCGCCGAGCGGCTCATCCTCGGGCTTCGCCAGCCACGAGCGCAGCTCATCGCGCAGCGCGGTCGCGGCGTCCGATCGGTTGAGCAAGCGGAGCTTCCAGCGCGCGAGTTCGGTCTTGGTTCGAGCCTCGTTGAAGCGAGTCCGCAGGGCCTTCCCGACCTTCTGGAGCAGGTGCCACAGATCCACCAACTCGCGGATCGCAGTCTCCAGCAGCTCCTCGGTGAAGCGTCCTTCCAGCAGGTTCCACATCTCGACGGCGCCGTCGCACAAGAGGCCGACCTTCAAGTCCGGCCGTCGCGCGCGCAGCGCGGCCACGTCGTGCTCCAACGCGGCGATGATCTCCTGGTCGGGGTTGCAGCCCGGCATCGCCCCGTAGCGGAGCGTGAACAGGCTCTTGCCGTGGGCGTCGTGCAACGTGACGGTGGCGCAGTACGACATCCGCCAGACCACCGCGATGGGACGCTTCGCGGCGCCCTTGCGGGGGCGGCCGACAGGGCGCTTGCGGCGCTCCTCCATCGGCGTCGCGACCCGGTCGAGCGAGATGGTGATCCCCGTGGCTTCGTCGGGGATCACCATGCGCGCGATGAGGTCGGCCTCGATGGCATCCCGATGGGCCACCCAGAGCACCCCGAGCGCCTGCGTGACGCGATGGAAGCTGGAGTCGCTGTAGGGCAGCACCTGAAGCAATTGAGCCGTGCGCTCGGCTTCCCGCTGCGGTCCCTGCTGCACCAGGAAGGCCATGGCCTCGGCGGTGGCGGGCAGCCAGTTTTCGCGCACCGCGCCGATGCGCACCGCGATCGGATCGACCGTGGCCGCGCCTCGGCTCCCCTCGGGTCGGTAGCGCCAGCGGGTCACCGAGGCAGGGCCGGTGAGGGTGTAGTAGGTCGCGATCGACAGCCCGGCGCGTCGATGGGCCACACCGCCGATCCAAAGGCGCCGCGCGTCGCGCGCCATGGAGGCGAGGATGGGCTCGTGGACCCGTCGCTGAAGCTCGCCCGCGCCGATCGCGAGGGCGCGCTCCAGCTCCGCGTAGGGCATCGGCTCCTCGGACGCCCCTTGAACGCAGGCCGACTGCGCAAGCGCGAACAGTTGTTCCAGACACACCACCGCGGCCTTGAACGCGGCCGGGACTTCAAGCACGATCGTTTCCACGGGGCACCCTGTGAGGTTGGAGTTGTTGTAA
>CAYHCW010000668.1:0-1679 GCA_964355025.1 uncultured Gemmatimonas sp.
GGACTAATCAAAGGGGGCTCGGCGGAACGTCCTGTCCGCCGAACCCCCCATTGAATTCCTTCGTGTCCCTTCGTGTCCCTTCGCGCCTTCGTGTTGCGCAGTTGCAGTTAATGCCGAATCCGCCGCAAATCCTTCGTCAGCTCCGCCCGGAAATCGGGATGCGCAATCGAGATCAGCGCTTCGCCGCGCTCACGCAGCGTGGCCCCGTGCAGGTTCACCGCGCCGTACTCGGTGACCACCCAGTGCACGTGACCGCGCGTGGTCACCACACCGGCACCCGGCGCCAGTTCGGTGGTGACGCGCGAGATGGTGCCGTTCTTGCCCGTGGACGGCAGTGCGATGATCGCCTTGCCGCCGCGCGAGAGGGCGGCGCCGCGGATGAAGTCCATCTGGCCGCCGATGCCCGAGTAGATGCGATGCCCAAACGAGTCGGCCACCACCTGGCCGGTGAGGTCCACCTGGATGGCCGAGTTGATGGCCACCACCCGCGGGTTGCGGCGGATGATCGCCGTGTCGTTGGTGCGGTCGCAGGGATGGAACTCCACCAGCAGGTTGTCGTGGACGAAGTCGAACAGCCGCTTGGTGCCGATGACGAAGCTCGTGGTCGTGCGCCCGGCGTGCACCTGCTTGTACTTGTTGTTGATCACGCCAGCTTCGACGAGGTCGATGAGGCGGTCGGAGAACATCTCGGTGTGCACGCCGAGGTCGTGCTTGTTGCCGAGGCGCGACAGCACGGCGTCGGGAATGGCGCCGATGCCCATCTGCAGGGTGGAGCGATCCTCGATGAGTCCGGCGACGATCTCGCCAATGCGGGCTTCGACAGCGTTTTCCGGGTCGGCGGCGTGCTCGTAGAGCGCCCGGTCTGTGTGGATGAACGCGTCGATGCGGTCGAACGGCACGCCGCTGTTGCCGTGCGTTCGGGGCATCTGCTCGTTGATCTCGGCCACGATGAACCGGGCGCTGTCCACGGCGGCGCGTGCGGTGTCCACCGAGGTGCCGAGCGAACAGTTGCCGTGCGCATCGGGCGGAGACAGCTGGACGATGGCGACATCGAGTGGCACGCGCCCCGACGTGAACAACGACGGCACATCCGAGAGGAAGATGGGCACGAAGTCGGCGCGCCCGTCGTCAACCGGCGTGCGCATGTTGGGCCCGCAGAACAATGAAATGGAGTGAAAGCGCGCCGACCTGCCGTCCGTCGTCCAGGGCGCTTCGCCCGAGAGGTGCAGGTGATACAGGCGGATGTCCTCGAGGTCGTCGCGCGCGGCCAGGGCTTCGAGCAGTGGCGTGGGCGTCGCACTCGCCCCCTGGACAAAGATCCGCATGCCGCTGTGCACGAGGCCCAGGGCGTCTGCGGGGGAGACGGCGCGAGTGCGCCATTGGGAGGTATTGGGCATTGGGACGGTTCGGCCTGAGCCGATGGCAGGAGGCAGTTGGCGGTTGGCAGCTGGCAGTTGGCAGCTGGCAGTTGGCAGGAAACGGACGGTGTCTGGCTGCCCGCCCGGGTCGAACTGCACGTA
Source organism: uncultured Gemmatimonas sp. (assembly GCA_964355025.1). GTDB lineage: Bacteria > Gemmatimonadota > Gemmatimonadetes > Gemmatimonadales > Gemmatimonadaceae > PNKL01. The sequence continues at coordinate 1,521 of CAYHCW010000668.1, forward strand.
GAAAGTTACAAGCCGCGTCGCGTCCTGTCGCGTAAGCTTTTCACTGGTCGTTTGTCGGGTGGTGCACTAGCCGCGCCTTGTCACGCCTCCGCTTGAGGGGTATAATCCGGTCAGTTGCGGGCGTAATTCAGTTGGTAGAATGCCAGCTTCCCAAGCTGG
>CAYHCW010000669.1:0-1678 GCA_964355025.1 uncultured Gemmatimonas sp.
CGCGGCGCAGATTCGCGTCACGTTACTCTCCCAGGATTCGAAGGTCGTGGCCGGTCATTTCCGCGGGTTGCGGAACGCCCAGCATGCCCAGCACGGTCGGTCCTACGTCACACAGTGCGCCGCCGGTGCGCAGGCCCACGCGCACGCCGTCTTCCACCAGCAGCAGCGGCACGGGATTGGTGGTATGCGCCGTGTGCGGCCCGCCCGTTGCGGGGTCGAACATCATCTCACAGTTGCCGTGATCGGCCGTGATCAGCAATCGCGCGCCCGACGCCTCGGCGCACGCGATGATGCGCGCGAGCTGCTCATCAACCACCTCACAGGCGCGAATGGTCGCCGCCAGGTTGCCGCTGTGCCCCACCATGTCGCCGTTGGCATAGTTGCACAGCGTGAACGGGTGCCGGCGCTCCTCGATGGCCGCGCACAGCACGCTGGTGATTCCCGGCGCGCTCATCTCGGGCATGAGGTCGTAGGTCGCCACCTGCTGGCTGGGCACGAGAATCCGCTCTTCGCCCGCGTACGGCGTCTCGTTGCCGCCATTGAAGAAGTACGTGACGTGCGGGTACTTCTCGGTTTCGGCGGTGCGCAGCGTGGAGAGCCCGTGGTCCTGCAGCACCTCGGCCATGATCTTGGCCATCGAGAACGGCTCGAAGGCCGTGGGCAGGCCGAACGACTGGTCGTATTGCGTCATCGTCGCCACGTGCAGGAGCGGGCGCGTGCCGGTGTCGAATCCGTCGAAGCCCTCGATGGCGATGGCGCGCACGATCTGGCGCATGCGATCCGACCGGAAGTTCCACAAGATCAGGGCGTCACCGTCGCGCATCGGCGCCAGCGCGGCGCCGTCGGCACCCACAACGACCGCCGGCTCCATGAACTCGTCGGTGACACCGCGTTCGTAGTTGCCGGTGATGAACGCCAGCGGATCACTGGTGTTCGGGCCGACGCCCTGCACGGCGGCGCGGTACCAGCGCTCGATGCGCGGCCAGCGCTGGTCGCGGTCCATGCCGTGATAGCGGCCGCCGATGCTCGCGATGCGCGCCTTGCCCTCGGTGCGCGCCATCAGGTCGCGCGTGAACGCGAGTCCGCTCGTCGGCAGCGTGTCGCGCCCGTCGAGCAGCACGTGCAGCGCCACGCGGCTCACGCCCTGGCGCGCGGCCAGCTCCACCAGTGCCACCGCATGGTCCTGATGCGCGTGCACACCGCCGTCCCCGACCAGGCCCATGAGGTGCAGCGTGCCGCCAGTCCGCCGCGCGTGCGCGCACGCGGCGCTGAACGCCGCGTTGCGGTGGAGCGAGCCGTCCTCCACTGCCGCCGAGATGCGCACGAGATCCTGCATGACCACGCGCCCGGCACCGAGGTTCAGGTGTCCGACCTCGCTGTTCCCCATCTGGCCGACAGGGAGCCCCACCGCACGCCCCGACGCCTCGAGCAGCGTGCGCGGCGCCTTGGCCCATAACCGGTCCCACGTGGGGGTGCGGGCCATCGCAATCGCGTTGCCCTCGGCACTCTCGCGGTAACCCCAGCCATCGAGGACCACGAGGACCACCGGACGATCAGTGCGCGGCGTCATCTTGGCTGAGTTCGAATCCGGGTGATAAGTTCGACGGTATGCGGGACGAGGGTAAAAGTATCCCCCGTCACGCCCCCCTACCAGCGATGCGACCTATTCGTTCCCTCC
>CAYHCW010000670.1:0-1677 GCA_964355025.1 uncultured Gemmatimonas sp.
CGCCAGATGCCGCTGTGCGTCTTGGCCGAGCGGCGGTTGTGGGCCACCAGCGCGTCGAGCGACGCCTCGGCCGCGCCCTGCGGCGCGCTCGGCAGGTACGACGCGGGATCGAACCCGTCAAACCCCTCGGGGGTGATTCCGCGCGCTGCGGCCACGGCGTTGATCTCCCGCGCCAACGCGATGTAAAGCGGGCGATAGGCCGGCATCGCCAGCGCGTCGGCGATGGACTCGTTGGTGAGCGCCGTGGCGAACAGCATCGCGCCGTACGCCTCCTTGCCCCAGAGGTAGCCCCAGATGTTCGGCGTGACGATGGCGCGCGGTTCGAAGTCGGCCCACGCGTCGCGGATGGCGGCAACGCGCGGCGTGATGCGGCCGTCGATCTCGCCGACGACGACGGCCGCCATGCTGCCGTGGAGGATGACGCCCGGCTCCAGATAGTCGGCGCCGAAGTTGACGAAGGCGCCGACCGTGCGTTCGGCGCCGACGATGCGCGCGATGGCGAGTTCGTTGAGGCCGTTCTGCGCCGAGACGACGCACCCACCGGCGCCGAGGTGCGGCGCGAGGGCCTGCGCGGCGCTCTCGGTGTGTTGCGCCTTGGTGGCGAGGATAATCGTGTCCCACTCGCCGGCCACGGTGTCGGGTGTGAACGCCGGCACGCGTTGTGTAAACTCTGCCACCGGCCCGGTGAGGCGAATGCCGTCGCGATTGATCGCCGCCACATGGTCGGCGGCAACGTCGACGAGCGTCACATCGTGGCCGGCGCGCGCCAGGTACGCGCCCATCGTGCCGCCAATCGCGCCCGCGCCCCAGATGAGCGACCGCATCGTCGTCGGCGCCGCTACGACGCGCTGCCCCAGGCGCCGGTGAGCAGGCTCCGGGTTTCTTCAACGGCCACCTGCCAGAGGGCGAGCATCTCCTCGTCGGACCGCTGGTACAGGCCGCCGTAGTTGCCGTCGCCGAGGTACGCGCGCAGCGCCACCGGATCGAGCACGCGCACCGTGGCGAGATCGACCATCGGTCGCTGCGTGGCGGGCATCGGGACCCCGGGGAGGCGTGTCCACGGGAAATTCTCCATCCACGAGCCGTGCGACCCAACGGGGTCGATCTCCAGCACCTTGGCCCAGGTGCGCGGCGCGTTCCACCAGTTGTGGAAGACCACCCGGCAGTCGGCGTGATCGGCGGCCCACTCCTGGGCGAACTGCTGCACGGCGCCGTTGCCCCCGTGGCCGTTGCAGATGAGGATGCGGCGAAAGCCGCTGTGCGCCATGCTGTCGAGGATGTCGCGCACGACGTGCAGGTGCGTCTCGACCTTGAGCGAGATGGAGCCCGGAAACTCGCGGAAGTACGGCGTGACCCCGTACGACACCACCGGGAACACGGGCACGCCGAGCGGCTCGGCGGCGTCCACGGCGACGCGTTCGGGGAGGATGCAGTCCACGGTCAGCCGCAGGTGGCTGTGCTGCTCCGTGCTGCCCAGCGGCAGCACGGCGCGGTCGTCGTGCCGCAGGTATTCCTCCACCTGCATCCAGTTCATGTCGCTGATGCGCACGTCGATGCCCGGTCGCGGTTGGGGCTGAGGTTGCGAACGACCAAGTATGTCGCGGCGACGGGCGGGGCGCCACGCGCGGTTGCGGGCGCGGTTGCGGGCGGGGTGCATCCAGCGCAACGTCTCTGTCA
>CAYHCW010000671.1:0-1676 GCA_964355025.1 uncultured Gemmatimonas sp.
CGCGCCATGCAATGCAAGCATCGCGACGTCATGCCGCTGGCGATGATCGAACTGCTCTACTCGTCCGGGCTGCGCCTCAGCGAACTGCGCGGCATCCATCGCGCCGACCTCGACCTCCTGGCGGGGCAGGTGAAGGTGCGCGGCAAGGGACGCAAGGAGCGCATCATCCCGGTGGGCTCGCACGCGCAGCACGCATTGCGCGCGTTCGAGCGTGCACGCGATGCGGTGATTGCCCGGCATGGCGCGGCGGCCGACCGCAACGCCTTCTTCCTCTCCGACCGTGGCAAGCGCGCCAGCCTCTCGACCATCCAGAAGTCCATCACCGGCTGGCTGTCGCAGGTCGACGAAGGGGCGGGGCTGAGCACGCACTCCCTGCGCCACACCTTCGCCACGCACCTGCTCGATGCCGGCGCCGACCTGCGCGCCGTCCAGGAACTGCTGGGGCACGCGTCCATCACCACCACGCAGATCTACACGCACACCAGCGTCGAACGGCTCAAGCAGGTGTACCGGCAGGCGCACCCGCGGGCGTAGCGCACCGCGGCGCGCGTGCCGCAACCGCGCGCCTGACGACCGAATTCCGCCCTGGTAACGCCTGCACTGAGCGGCGCACGCGACGGTTGCGCCCCCTGCGCGCGCATCGTCTCAAGGGCGTGATCAAATACCTCGGATCCAAGCGCACACTGCTGACGCTCATCGTCGACGCCGTGCGCGCCGACGCGCGCGCGCGGTCGGTGCTCGACCTGTTCAGTGGCACGTCGCGGGTGGGGCACGCGCTCAAGGCCGCCGGCTTTCGCGTGGTCGCCAACGACCACAATGCCTACGCCCACATGCTGTCGCGCTGCTATGTGGAGGCCGACCACGCCGACGTCGCGCGCGACGCCGAGGCGCTGATCGCCGAGTGCAATGCCATGCCGGGCGCTCCGGGCTACTTCACGCAGACCTTTTGCGAGCAGTCGCGGTTCTTCCACCCCAAGAACGGCGAACGCGTGGACGCGATTCGCGAGCACATTGCCGCCCTGCATCTCGCGCCCGAACTCGAGGCGGTCATGCTGGTGTCGCTCATGGAAGCGGCCGACCGGGTGGACAGCACCACCGGCGTGCAGATGGCGTACCTCAAGCAGTGGGCCGCGCGCGCACACAACGACCTCGCCCTGCGCCTGCCGGCCGTGCTGCCGCGCGCCCGCGCCGGCAAGGGACGCGCGCTGGCCCTCGACGCCCTCGACGCGGCCAAGGCCGTCGAAACCGACGTCGCGTACCTGGACCCGCCGTACAACCAGCACTCGTACCTCGGCAACTACCACATCTGGGAATCGCTGGTGCGCTGGGACAAGCCGGCCTGCTACGGTGTGGCCTGCAAGCGCGAGGACGTGCGGGACCGCACGAGCCGGTTCAACAGCAAGCGCAAGGCCGAGCAGGCGCTGGCCGACGTGCTGGCCGCCGTGCGCGCCCGCACGCTGGTGGTGTCGTTCAGCGATGAAGGCTTCGTGACGCGCGAATGGCTGGAGGCGCGCCTCGCCGAACGCGGCGCGGTGGCGACCATCGAGCGCCCGTACAAGCGGTACATCGGGGCGCAGATCGGCATCTACAACCCGAGCGGCGAGCGGGTGGGTGAGGTGAGCCACACGCGGAATCGCGAGTACATCTTTGTGTGTGGGTCGGAGGCGACGGTCGCG
>CAYHCW010000672.1:0-1671 GCA_964355025.1 uncultured Gemmatimonas sp.
TCGTCTGCGGAATGCCGTCGATGTCGCTGCCCAGCGAGATCACCGGCTTGCCGCTGCCCCAGCGCGCCACCCACGCGGTGGGCATGCCGGCCACGCCGCGCTCCACCTTGAAGCCGTTCTGCTCGAGGATGCCGGTGAGGAATTTGGATGTCTCGAACTCCTGCATGCCGAGTTCACCGAACGAGAAGACCTGGTCGACCATCTCCTGGATCTGCTTGGCCTTGGCGTCTATCTCCACGGCGGCCTCGGCTTTCAGCGCCTCGAGCTTGGCGGAGGCGGGGTAGACGAACTTGATGGAGTCAGCCGCGTTTCCCGCGCCCCGGCCCTGGGCCTGGATCGCGAACGGGGCAAGCACGGAGACGCTGGCGATGGCCAGGGCACGGACGAATGAGTGGGACATTTGGGTCCTCCGGTGGGGTCGGGCGTTCGGGAGGGTAACGCATTGTCCCCTCGCGAGGTTGGGAAGAGGCACAGTTCGCAGGAGCTATTAGCATATAATGAGTGCATTGGCCGCCGGGCGTAATGACCGGCCACCCCCACGGAGACCACATGACCAAGCTGCTGGGAATGGCCGGATCGCTCGTCGGGAGTTACGCGGGATGGTACCTCGGCGCCCCCCTTGGGTTCTTCACGGCCTTCATGGTCAGCGGCGTCGGCGCCGGGGTGGGCTTCTACTACGGCCGCAAGTACGGCAAACGGTACGAGTAGCGCTTGCCGACGGTCGACGTGACCATCTCCTACCTCGAAATGGAGCATCCGTCGATGCTCCGGTCCCGCCGCGTCGAGCGCGACGGGGTGACGGTTGAGCGGGCGGACCCCGCCACACCGGAGGTCGCGGCGCGCTTCTATCGCGAGGTGGGCGCGGCCTATCATTGGCGCGATCGGCTGCACTGGACGAGCGCGCAGTGGAGTGAAGAACTGTCGCGCGAGGGGGCGGAGTTGTGGGTGCTGCGCGTCGATGGCGCAGACGCAGGGTTCTTCCAGCTGCTGATGCCGGGGACGGGTGTGCGTGAGATCCACTACTTCGGGTTGCTTCCTGGTTTCGAGGGTCAGGGGCTGGGCGCGCACCTGCTGACGAGCGCCGTCGAACGCGCGTGGAGTGCCGGGGCCGACCGGGTAATCGTCAACACTTGTACGCTCGATCATCCCAGCGCGCTTTCCAACTACCGCGCGCGCGGCTTCGAGCTGGTGCGTACCCACACGGAGCGGCGCGAGCTGCCGGGGCAGGCGTAACCATGTCGGTGGCATTCACCAAGGAAGATGGCAATTGGGGTGATCCGTCCCGGCGCTTTGTGCTGCCGCCGCGCGACGACCCAGCGTACGACGCCGAAGCGGCCGTCACGCTTCTCGAAGCCGCCCGCACCGGTGACACCGGGAGCGCCGAGATGGCCACGGGCTACTATTGGGGCGAACCGGCGCTCAAGCCGCATGTGCAGCGCATCCTCGAGGGCGCCCGGCGTGACGGCGACGACCGGCTGGAACAGCTTGCCGAGCGTTTCCTGCGCTGAGGGACGCCGGCCCTGTTATATTTCGGGGATGCAAGCTGAGTCTGTCGCACCGATTGCCCACGTCATCCAGTTGTCGGTTGCGCCTGTATTCCTGCTGACCGGTATCGCCGGGCTGCTGAACGTGCTCACCGGTCGCCTGTCGCGAATCGTCGAGCGGGCCCGG
>CAYHCW010000673.1:0-1667 GCA_964355025.1 uncultured Gemmatimonas sp.
GCGCGATCTGCGCCCACAGCTCCGCCGGCGCGCGACCGGCGAGCTGCTGCACTTCACCCGGCCCGAACCAGACACCGCCGCAGCGTGTGCAGTGGTCGAGCGTGAGCAGTCGCACCGCGCCGGCCGCGCCGGCCGCGCCGCCAAAGGTCGCCTTCTCCATCGCGACGAGGCAGACCGGGCACGGCAGCCGCGCCTCGAGGCCGCTCGGCCCCAGGGAAGTCCTCTGCTCAGCCATCGAGCAGGCCGCGAGCCGATTGCTTGTCGCCCAGCGTCCCCTTCTCGTGGAAGACGTACACCAGCACCCCGTCATCGCTCACCGCGAGGTCGGCGAAATCGCGGTTCATGAGCGCGTCGAGCGCTTCCTTGGCCGCCTCGGGACTGAGCGCGAGCGCGACCGCCACTTCGTTGGCCGTGAGCCGTCCGCCCTCCCGCTGGGCGAGACGCAGGATCTCCGCATCGATGGTGCGTTGCCGCAGCTCTTGCATCCGCTCTCCACGGCGCCGGCCGCCGCCCCACAGCAGCATCGCACCACCCGCCGCAGGAAGCACGACGGTGATGAGGACGGCGGCGATGGTAGCGGGCGCGGCGAAGCTGGCGCTCGAGCGCAGGGAACCGAACAGCATCACGCCGGCGAGCATGAGGAGGGCGAAGCCGGTCTTGCGTCCCATCAGTGAACCTCGGGAATCGGTGCGCTGCGGCCGGACGTCGGGCGGGGCGACGTGCGCGGAATGAAACGCGCCGCGAAGCCCCCACCCGGCGCCAGGTGGATCTTCAGCCGGTCTTTGCCCGTCACCGGGCGGCGTTCGCGCATGTAGTCTACACCGGCGCGGTCAGCATTCGGGCCGTCGCGGAACATCTCGGCGTCATACTCGCCCGCGCCGAGCCACGACAGGTCGATCTCGAGGTCGCGCGCGGTCCAGCTGGTGAGCGCCCCCACGTACCACTCTGTGCCTGAACGCCGCGCCGTCACGATGTACTCGCCCACTTTGGCGCTCAGCACGCGCGTCTCGTCCCAGACGGTCGGCACCGCCGACAGGAACGCGAGGCTCTCGGGCTCGCGCCGGTAGTTTGACGGCGAATCCGCCAGCATCTGCAGCGGACTCTCGAAGACCACATACATCGCCAGCTGCTGGCTTCGTGTGCCCTGGCTCATGGGCCGGTTGAAGACCGGCTTGAAGTCGGCCTTCGTCGCATTGAGCATGGCGCCCGGCGTGTAGTCCACCGGGCCGGCCAGCATGCGCATGAACGGGAACGTGACGGCGTTGTCGGGCGACGCGAGGTCGCTCCACTTGCTCTGCTCGAGCCCCAGCACGCCCTCGCTCGTCACCACGTGCGGATACGTGCGGTACAGCCCCGTCGGCTTGTAGGCGCCGTGGAAGTCGACGAGCAGATGACGCTTGGCCGCCTCCTGCGCGACGCGCTCGTAGAAGTTGACCATCCACTGGTCTTCGCGCTGCATGAAATCGACCTTGATCCCCTTCACGCCCCACTTGGCGAACTGATCGAGCGCCGGCTGCATCTGGAGGTCGAGCGTCTTCCAGATCACCCACATCACCAGCCCGACGTGCTTCTGCCTGGCGTACGCGGCCAGCGTGTCCATGTCGATCGCGGGCACCGTGGCCAGTAGGTTGCCCAGCGGGTACCACCCCTCGTCGAGGATGATGTAC
>CAYHCW010000674.1:0-1666 GCA_964355025.1 uncultured Gemmatimonas sp.
GCAGGGCGACTCGATTGTGGCGATCAACGGCGTGAAGGTGCGCGCGTGGAGCGACATGCTGACCACGATTTCGGCGTCGGCGGGCACGCCGGTGTCGTTTGACGTGCAGCGCAACGGCGCGCCGCTCGTGCTCACCATGACCCCGGTGGCGCAGGAAGGCGCCGACGTGAATACCGGCAAGGCCGTGACGGTGGGGCGCGTGGGGGCACTGCCCAGGAACAAGGTGGCGCGCGAGGCGCTGGGGCCTGTGGCGGCGGCCGGAGCCGGATGGAACGCGACGTGGTCGATGGGCGGGGCGGTGGTCGGCGTGCTGGGCGGCCTCCTGCGCGGCAACATCTCGGTGAAGAACCTCGGCGGCCCCGTGGCGATCGCCCGCACGTCGGTAGCGGCCGCGCGCACGGGCTTTGAGTCGTTGTGGGCGCTGATTGCCTTCCTGAGCATCAACCTGGCGGTCCTGAACCTCCTGCCAATACCGATTCTCGACGGCGGGCAGGTGCTGATGACGCTCGCCGAGTCGGCCAAGGGGTCGCCGTTCAGCGTGCGGACGCGGGAGAACGTGATGCGGGTGGGGCTGGCGGCCATCGTGGCGCTGTTTGCGGTGGTGATGTTCAATGACATTGCGGCGTTGTTTCGCTGAGGCTTGGCTGAGGCGGGGTGCGGGGTGCTCCCTTCACTGCGGGTCGAGTGCGGGGTGCGGGGGTTTGGTGAGGGGTGATGAGTGGAGGTGGAGTGCGGGGGAGCGGGGGCGCCCCTCGCGGCGGCCCCATAACCCCTCCTCCGCACTCCACTCGCCCCTCCTCCCGAGCCCCCGCACCCCGCACCCCGCACCCGAGGGGCAGGGGGGGGCTTTACACCGGCATCAAAGGAGTGTAAGTTCATCAGCTATAACGGAATGGCCCTAATTACCGAAGTACGCAGAGACCCAGGATAATGGCATTTGACAAGGCACCGGCGATCGCAAAGAATCGCCGCCACGAGACCGACACCGGATCGTCCCACGTTCAGGTCGGCGTTCTTACGGAACGGATCGTTTACCTCACCGATCACTTCCGTCTGCACGCCAAGGACCACCACGGCCGCCGCGGCCTGCTGAAGATGGTCAGCACGCGTCGTCGTTTGCTTGATTACCTCAAGCGCACGGACGTTGACGGATACCGGAAGCTCATCGCAGACCTGGGTCTGCGTTACTAAGAACCACGCAACACGACACGCGCGGACGCATACACGGCGGCCCGCGCGTTTTGTGTTCCACCGAGACACCACCACATGATGCATCGCATTGAGCGGACCTTTGCCGGCCGCACCCTTTCCATCGAGACGGGGCGCATGGCCAAGCAGGCCGCCGGCTCCGCGCTCGTCCGGTTCGGCGACACGATGGTCCTCGCCGCCGTGACGGTGAGCGACAAGAGAAGCACCCTGCCGTTCTTCCCGCTGACGGTCGAGTACAAGGAAAAGACGTACGCCGCGGGCAAGATTCCCGGCGGTTTCATCAAGCGTGAAGGGCGGCCGCGCGACGAGGAGATCCTCTTGTGCCGCATCATCGACCGCTCCATCCGCCCGCACTTCCCCGCGGGCTTCCAGAACGAAGTCCAGGTCTTCATCTACGTCATCTCTCCCGACCAGGAGGACGACGCGGACGTGCTCGGCCTCGTCACCACCTCGTTTG
>CAYHCW010000675.1:0-1658 GCA_964355025.1 uncultured Gemmatimonas sp.
CGTAATGCTTGTAGATGATCGATTCGCCGTCGATCTGCGCGTTCACCGTCGGAAACGCCTTGAGCGCCAGGCAAGCCGCCTTGGCGAAGAAGGGCATGAAGCTGAGCTTCAGGCCGTGCTCCTTTTCGACCTTCTCCTTCATGCGGTCGCGGAGCGCCGTGATGGCGCTCATGTCGATCTCGTTGAAGGTGGTGAGGTGCGCCGTGGCGTGCTGCGCCTGCAGCAGGTTCTCGGCGATGCGCTTGCGGCGGGTGGTCATCTTCTCGCGCGTCTCGCGCTCGCCGACCGGACGGGCCATGGCAGTTGGCGGAGGGCTGATGGCGATCGTGGCGGCGACAGGCGATGGCGCCTGAACGGGAATCGGAGCCACCGCCGGCACGCTCATCGCCGCGAGCACATCGGGCTTGCTGATCACCCCGCCGCGTCCGGAGCCGGCCACCTGCGACAGGTCGAAGCCGAAGTCGGCGGCGAGGCGCGCGGCGCTGGGGGCAGCGCGAACAGCCAGCGGTGACGCAGTCACCGCGTTGGCGGTTGGCGGTTGGTGGATGGCGGCCGGCGGTTGGCTAATGGCGGTGGACGCAGGCGCGCCCGCCGACGCAGCACCAGCCACGGCGCTCTCGTCGAAGTCGCCCAGCACTTCGCCCACCTTTACGACGTCGCCCTCGGCCTTGTCGCGCCTGGTCAGCACGCCGCCCTTCAGCGCCGGCACTTCGACCGTGATCTTGTCGGTTTCGAGTTCCACCAGCGTCTCGCCGGCGTTCACGGCCTCACCCTCGCGCTTGAGCCAGCGCGAGATGGTGGCTTCGGTAATGGACTCGCCGAGCGGAGGGACGCGGAGCTGCATAAGAGACCGTTGGCAGTGGGCAGTTGGCGGTGGGCAGTTGGCGGTGGGCAGTCGGCCGATGGCAGTGGGGCCAGCCCGCTGCCGCGTAATATATTCGATGGAGTCCTGGCCGTACGGTCCGCCTGCGGCCAACCGCCAACCGCCAACCGCCAACCGTGGTTTAATGCGCGCCCTCACCATCTCCAGCACCGGTTCCCTCGATGCCGTGGAGTATTTCACCGATCTTGCTCCTCCGCTGATCACGGGGCCGGGGCAGGTGCGCGTGCGCCTGCGTGCGGCGGCGCTGAATCACCTGAACCTCTGGACCGTCCGCGGCCTCCCGGGCGTGAAGGTGACTCCCAGGTGGGTGCTGGGTTCCGACGGCACGGGTGTCATTGAGGAGGTGTCGGCCGACGTCACCAGCGTGCGGCCCGGGGATCGTGTGGTCATCAACGCCGGGTTGTCGTGTCGCCAGTGCGAATACTGCCGGGCAGGGGAGCATCCGCTGTGCGTGAAGTTCCGCGTACTCGGCGAGCAGATTCCGGGAACGTTCGCCGAGCAGGTGGTGCTGCCGGCCACCAACGTGCGCGCCATTCCCGCGGGTGTCAGCGATGCCGATGCCGGCGCCTTCGGGTTGGCCACCCTCACCGCCTGGCGCATGCTGGTGTCGCGCGCGCAGGTACAGGCCGGCGACGAGGTGCTCATCTGGGGCATCGGGGGCGGCGTGGCGCAGGCCGCGCTGCTCATCGCCAAGGCGCGCGGCGCGCGGGTGTGGGTGACGTCGGGGTCCGACGAGAAGCTCCAGCGCGCGAAGGCGCTTGGCGCCGACGAACTG
>CAYHCW010000676.1:0-1648 GCA_964355025.1 uncultured Gemmatimonas sp.
TAGATGTTGTTCTTCAGGAAATCGTCTGACGGCAAGAGGGTCATGGCGCCGCCGAGCGTGAACCGGTCGGTGATGCCGGCATAGCCATCCATGAAGAACAGCCAGTGGTTGGCGATGTAGCCTTCGCCCTTCTTGAGCATGCGAGCGGTAGGGCCGAAAAAGAGGCGCGTGTCGTTGGGATCATCGGCCCAGTAGACGCCGTCGTGAATGGACGACGCGCGCACGACCTTGATGGACGCCACGTTGGCGCGGCGCAACATGAGCGTGCCGGCCATCGACTCAACCCGCGCCGAGTCGCCCCACGCCTCTGTGATGCGTCCGAGCACCGTGGAGCCGTCGCGCAGCTTGATGAGCTGGCGCATGCTCGTGTCGCTGCTGACGGCGAGCGTGGGGCCGGTGGACTGTGCGGCGGCGGCGAAGGGCGTGGCGGCGCCGAGTGCACAAGCGAACGCGAACGCGAAGGGGAAATGGCGCATGAGTGCAAGATGCAGGTGCTAGGTGCTAGGTGCTAGGTGCTAGGTGTGATGACGGTTCGCAGTGGGGCGCGGTAGGCGTCCAGCGCGTCGAGCACTCCGTTTACCGCTTGGGCGTCGAGTGGCACCGATTGCGTGACCACTGAGGACAGGTCGAGTGCGCCGCGTTGCGCGAGTTCAATCAGCAGCGGCAGCTCGGACAGCAGGTGATCGTTGGCGCCAATCAGTTCCGTTTCGGGGCCGAGCAGGTGACGATAGGTGTCGAGCGCGAGCGGCGTGCGCGACAGTCCGGCGATGACGGCGCGACCGTGCACGGCGAGCATCTGCACGGACTGCTGCATGGTGTCGCTGGCGCCAATGAGTTCGAGCGCCACATCGACGCCGCGCCCGTGGGTGGCGTCGCGCACGGCCTGCACGACGTCGATGGTGCCCGCCTGAATGGTGGTGGCGCCAAAACGGCGCGCCACGTCGAGCTTGGCGGCGTCGAGGTCGATGGCGAAGACCTCGAGCGCGCCGAGGGCCTTGGCCAGTTGTACGGCCGAGATGCCAAGCCCGCCCACACCGATGACCGCCACGCGCTCGCCCGGCTGAAGGCGTCCGCGCCGCAGCGCGTGCAGTGACGTGGACGACGAGCACATCATCACGGCGCCGTGCGCAAAGGAGATCTCCTCCGGGAGCTGCACCGCGTTGCGCGCCGGCACCGCGATGTACTCGGCGTAGCCGCCGTCGCGATGGTTGCCGAGCATCTGGCCATCGGGGCAGAACTGCTCGCGGCCGGCCACGCAGTGCGTGCAGCGTCCGCAGGTGACCAGGTAGTGCAGGCAGACGCGGTCGCCGACGGCGTGGGTGGTGACGCCGGCGCCGAGTGCCGACACCACGCCGGCGACTTCGTGGCCGAGTGTGCGCGGCATGCGCGGTGAGCCGGCGCGTCCGGCGCGGTAGTGCGCATCGCTGTGGCAGATGCCCGCGGCGCGGACGTGGATGAGCACCTCGCCGGGTGCGGGCACCGGGGTCGGGATGTCGCGGGCGACGAGGGGGGCGCCGTGGTGTTCGAGGCGGAGGGAGAGCATGGGGGAAAGGTGATAGGTGATAGGGGATAGGTGCTAGGTGCTAGATACAGGCACCTAGCATCTAGCACCTAGCATCTAGCACCTAGCATCTAGCACCTAGCATCT
>CAYHCW010000677.1:0-1635 GCA_964355025.1 uncultured Gemmatimonas sp.
TGAAACCCGGCTCTCGCGTCCAGCATGAACTTCTGGTGCTCGACCGCGCCGACAAGGAAACGCGCGACGGCAAGCCGTTCGCCCGGCTCACGCTCGGCAATGCCAGTGGACGCCTGGAGACGGCGCCCATCTGGACCGAACAGCTGTCGTGGGTGGCCGGTGCCGTAAAGGGCACGGTGGTGCAGGCCATCGGCACGGTCGGCGAGTACGCCGGCAAGCGGCAGCTGTCGCTCACCGCGCCATTGCGGGTGCTGCCGCGCGACAGCGCAAACGTCGAGTCGTTCCTGCCTCGCATTGCCCGCAAGACCGAAGAACTGTGGCACTGGGTCGACCAGCAGCGCGCCGCGCTCACGTCAGCCAAGCTGCGCATTGCGCTCGACCTGTTCTTCGCCGATGATGCCTTTCGTCAGGACTTCGAGCGCGCCCCTGGCTCCACCACCGGGCATCACGCGCAGGTCGGCGGGCTGCTGTTGCACAGCGTCGAGGTGGCCCGCATCGCGCAGGGCATCGCGCAGACCATGCACGCCAATGTCGAGCTGGTCACCGTCGGCGCGCTCCTGCACGACATCGGAAAGGTGGAGAGTTACAGCGTGTCTGCCACGGGCTTTGGCCACACCGCGGCCGGCCACCTGCTTGGGCATATCGTGCTCGGCACGTTGATGCTCGACCGTCGGCTCCGCGCGTTGCCTCCGGGCACCTTGACCGAGATGCAGGAACTCGAGTTGCAGCACTTCATCCAGTCGCATCACGGCTCCGTCGAGTTCGGGGCGGCCGTACCACCGATGACGCTCGAAGCCGAGATCCTGCACTGGGCCGATCAGGCCTCGGCCAAGGCGGCCGACGTCACGGATACGCTCGCCAACGACGAGCATTTTGGCGACGACGCCTTCACGCAGCGGCGGCCGTGGCCGGTGCAGAAGCGGCTGTGGCGACGGCCGCACGGATGGGAGTGAGCAGTACGAGCAGTCGCGACGAGCATCCGCAGCGCTGGCGCATGCTGGCGCTGCTGGCCGTGGCGGAGTTGCTCGGCATGGCCTTGTGGTTTGCCGGCAGCGCCATCGCCCCGCAACTGCAGCGCGCGTGGCAGCTCGACGGCGCGCAAGTGGCGTGGGTCACCGTCGCGGTGCAGCTCGGGTTCGTCAGCGGCACGGCGATCTCCGCCATTCTCAACCTTGCCGACGTCGTGCCGGCGCGCACGTTGTTTGCCGCGTCGGCGCTGCTGGGCGCTCTTGCCAATCTTGGCCTCGCGTTTGCCGATGGGTTGAACGTGGCGCTCGTCTCCCGTTTCCTGGCCGGTGCCTGCCTCGCGGGCGTCTATCCGCCCGCCATGAAGATGACGAGTACCTGGTTTCGCGAGCGGCGCGGGCTTGCTGTCGGCACCATTGTCGGCGCGCTGACAATCGGCAAGGCGGGACCGTATCTCCTCGGCGCCGTTCCAAGTATCTCGGTGCATCTCATCGTCGGGCTGAGCTCGGCAAGCGCCGCCACGGCCGCGCTGCTGGTCTGGCTGGGCTATCGCGACGGCCCACACGCCTTTCCATCACGCCCGTTCGCGTGGACCCTCGTCCGCGATGTCGTGCGCGAGCCCAGGTGGCGACTGTCCACGGGCGGCTACCTGGGTCACATGGCCGAACT
>CAYHCW010000678.1:0-1634 GCA_964355025.1 uncultured Gemmatimonas sp.
GTCCCGCGCTACTTCCTCTATCCCATGATCGGCATCGCGACGATGGCGGCCATCATCGCCAGCCAGGCACTGGTCTCGGGTGCGTTCTCCCTCACACAGCAGTGCGTGCAACTCGGCTACAGCCCGCGTGTGACGATCGTGCACACGTCGGCGCGCGAGGCCGGGCAGATCTACATTCCCGAAGTCAACTACGCGCTCATGCTGGGCTGCCTGCTCATCGTCGTGGGGTTCAAGAGTTCGAGCGCGCTTGGCGCCGCCTATGGCATCGCGGTGACGGGGACCATGGCGATCACGTCGGTGCTCTTCGTGGTGGTGGCGGCGTCGCGATGGAACTGGTCACCCTGGCGGGCGCTGAGCCTCGCGGCCGCGTTTCTCGCGATGGACCTCGCCTTCCTCGGCGCCAATACACTGAAGATCCAGAATGGCGGCTGGGTGCCGCTCGTCATCGCGATCTCGCTCTTCACCCTGATGACCACCTGGAGGCGCGGCCGCGCCATCCTGCACGAGCGCCTCACCGACATCACTGTGCCGCTCCCGGACCTTCTGGCGAGCGTAGCTAACAGCGCGATCCCCCGTGTGCCCGGCACGGCCGTGTTCATGACGTCCGAGTCCGGCGGCGCACCGGTGGCGCTCCTGCACCACCTCAAGCACAACAAGGTTCTGCACCATCAGGTCATCCTGCTGTCCATCCAGACCGACGACGTGCCCGAGGTGCGTCGTGACGAGCGGCTGTTCGTCGAGCGGTTCGACAGCGGGTTCGTTCGCGCCGCCGCGCACTATGGCTTCATGGAATCCCCGGACGTGAAGGAGGTCATGGAGCTCCTGCGCCGCGAGGGAATTCGCTCGCGGCCGCTCGAGACGAGCTACTACCTGGGCCGCGAACTGCTCATTCCGCTCCACAAGCCCTGGAAGAAGGGCGGCCTGACAATGAGCTTCGCCCGCAAACACCTCTTCGCGGTGATGGCCAAGAACGCGCGGTCGGCTGCCGAGTTCTTCCACCTCCCGCCCAACCGGGTGGTCGAGCTGGGGACGCAGATCGAGTTCTAGGGAAACCGGCTCGCGTCGATGCCCGGTATGACTCGCAGCGCGTTGGCGTAGTACACCTTCTTCAGCACGTCGTCGGGAAGATCCATCCCGTACATCCGCCAGAACGCGTGGTAGTTGCGGTAGTACGGGAAATACTCGTCGGCCGTCTCGAAAATGCGGAAGTAGGTGTCGTATTCCTTCGCCTCGTACGTGTCCTTCCCCATCAGGATGCGGTCCTGGTACCTGATGAAGAACTCGCGCGCATTGCGCGGCTGACGGCCGATATCGTAGATGACCGCGCCGAGTTCGGCGACCATGTTCGGCAGCGAATCCATCACGGCGCCCAGGTGCGCCAGGTCAGCCCCGTACCATCCGAGATGGGCGTTGATGAACGTGGTCCGCGGGTGCCGCCGGAAAACGCGATGCTGTTCCGCCATCAATGAGTCGAACGGCGGATAGCGGTCGGGTGGCCGGGCGCGGCCGGGATGGGTCACCAGCTCGAGCCACCGCTCGTTGTACCTGTCCTGTGGCTGGAAGAACTCCGACGGTTCCGCCGTGTGGATCAGCACGGGAACGCGAAGTTCGGCGCACTTGTCCCAGACGGGATC
>CAYHCW010000679.1:0-1632 GCA_964355025.1 uncultured Gemmatimonas sp.
TGCCGGTGGGGCTCGAGTTCCTGGGGCGGCCGTTCAGCGAGTCGATGCTGCTGGGCTACGGCTATGCGTTCGAGCAGGCGACGCGCCATCGGAGAGCGCCGAGCCGGACGCCGGCGCTGACGGCGGGGCGCTGAGGCTACGGCGCCAGCTCGAACCCGGCCAGCGCGAAGTGCTCGTCGAGTGAGAGCGCGTGGCGAATGCGGCGCGTGCGCATCACCTCAAAGCTGACCGCGTCGGCGAGGCTGAGCCGCTGATCGCGGAATCGGCGCAGCCACCCATCGACGGCGGCGCGCTCGAGGTCGCGATTGACGAACACCACCTCGTGACTGGCGTCCTGATAGAGCGCGTCGAGGAACCGCAGCCCCTCGTCGGCCCCGCGGAAGCGGCTGAGCAGGATCTGCATCTCGGCCACCACGAGGTTCGTGGTGACAAGCGTGGCGCCGTCGCCGATCCACCGGCGATACACGGCGAGTGCCGCGCGATGCTTCGCTTCCTTCGGGCTGAGCGCGGCAAACCACCCGGAGGTGTCGAGAAAGGCGGCTTTCACCGGCGCTTTCGCGTGGATGGCAGGTACGACTCGGCGAGCACGGCGTCGTGATCGGCGGCCGCGGCGCGAGGCCAGCCGCGCGCGTCGCCCGCTTCGATGAACTGGAGCATCGGGCTCGCGGTCTCCTGGTCGCGTGCGAAGCTTCGCACGCCGCGTCGCAGGACCTCGGCCTTGGACAAGCCCGTCTCCTGCGTGAGGCGCAGCAGCAGGGCGCTGTCGTCGGCGGCGAGGTAGACCTGCACGGGCTCACGGACGCGCGGGGTGCGGGGTGCGGGGGCTTTGCGCATACATGCAAGCTACAAGCGGCACTACATGTAGGTCAATACATGTAGGCCACGATTGTCATGGACCACCACCGGCGCTGGAGGAAGCCGTGCGCGCTACTTCAGCCCCCCGCCGGTGACGCGCACGACCAGCGGACGCAGCGCCAGCTGCCCGCGCCGCGTGAAATCGATGGACTTCTGCAACAACCGCGCGGCCTCCTGCGGCGCGTGGAACCCGACGGAATTCTCGGCTTCCACGAAATCGAGCAGGAACTGCGCCTGCCGCTGGAAGCTCTGCGCCTGCTTGAGGGGCGCACTCGTCGAGTCGGCGGCGCGCGCCTTCTCCATGTCCGTGATGAGCTCGAGGAGCGCATCCATGGCGAGGTTGCGCATCCCCATGGTGCGATCCTGGATGAGGGCCACGCGGGCGCGCAGCTCGGCCTCGTCCTGCTTGTGGCAGGTCTGGCAGGAGCGATTGATGTTGAGCATGGGGCTCTGCACGTGATGATCGCTGATCTTCTGCGCTCCCGTGCGCACGAAGGGCATGTGGCAGTCGGCGCAGGCCACGCCGCTCTTGGCGTGCACGCCCTGGTTGAACATCTCGAACTCGGGGTGCTGGGCCTTGAGGGCGGGGGCACCCGTCAGCTTGTGCTCCCAGTCCTTGTGCCCATCCTTCTGGTAGTAGGCGAGGATGGAGTCACCGGCGAGCCCGTTGAACCAGGGGAACGTGAGCCGCTTGTCCTTGCCCTTGAAGTAGTACTCCACGTGGCACTGTCCGCAGACGTAGCTGCGCATCTCGGCGCGGGTGGCCTGGCGGTTGAC
>CAYHCW010000680.1:0-1615 GCA_964355025.1 uncultured Gemmatimonas sp.
AGGCTGCGCACGTTGTAGATCAGCGGGATCGTCACTCGACCTTCCTCAGCGCATCCACCGCCGAGAGCCGGGCGGCCTGCAGGGCCGGCACGAGGCCACTCGCCAGCGCCAGGACGGCGGCGATGCCAAACCCCATGGCGAGCGTGCGCCCCGCAACGTCGAAGCCGGGCAGGAACCCCATCGCGCTGAATCCCGAGAACCCGTACAGCAACTTCGCCCCGCCGAGACCCAGCACCGCACCGCCGAGCGCGATGACGCTCGCCTCGGCCATCACCAGGCCAAAGAGCAGCCGGTCGGTGAAGCCGAGGGTCTTGAGCACGCCCACCTCGTTGGTGCGCTCGCGGGCGGTGAGCATCATCGCATTCGCCGCCACCAGCAGGATGGCGAACACCACCGCCATGCCGATGGAGTTCATGAGGAACGAGACGTTGCCCCACATCGTCATGAAGTTCGCGTTGAAGGCGCGCTCGGTCCCCGTCTTGGTGGGGTCGGCGGAGTTCTTGAACAGCGAATCCACCGCCGCCGCGACCTGCGGGGCGAGCGCGGGGTCGGTGAGCCGGAGCACGTACCAGCCGGGGTTCACCCACTCGGGATAGCGCTCGTAGATCACGCGGTAGTGGAAGAACAGCGCGTCTTCGCTGAATGCCGGATCCACGGCGCGAAAGGCGCCGCGAATGGTGAAGGTCCAGTCGCCCTCGAAGATGGTGCCCTTGAGCGTGATGTTCTGGCCGATCTTCCAGCCGTACTTGTCCAGCAGGCGCTGCCCGACAATGCACGCGGTGCGCTCGCGCAGGAACGCGGCCTTCTGGTCGGCCGGCAACTCCATGTCGGTCTTGTACATCTCCAGGTACGACTCGGCGTCGGTGCCCATGTTCGCAAAGAAGTTCTTGGGATCCTGGTACACGCCGCCAAACCAGTCGGCCCAGGTGACGGCGGCCACGCCGGGCACCGCCGCGAGGCGCTCCTTGTAGCTCATGGGCAGGAAGAAGACGATCGCCTTGGCGCTCTGCACGATCATGCGCGACTCGCTGCCCACGTCGGCGCCCGCCTTGAGCGTCGTCACCACCGAGCGCAGCGACGCGAACAGGAAGAGCGCGAGCGCGACGCTGGCCGTCGTGAGCAGCGTGCGGCGCGTGTGCCGCGTGAGGTTGGCCCAGACCAGGGGAAAGAACTTCACGGCGCGAGCACTCCCTTGTCGAGGTGCAGCACCGTGGTGGCCGCCTGCGCCGCGTGCGGATCGTGCGTCACCATCACGATCGTCTTGTGGAACTCCGTGTTGAGGCGCTGCAGCAGCGCGAGGATCTCGGCTGCCGACTTGGCGTCGAGCTGTCCGGTGGGCTCGTCGAGGAGGATGATCGTGGGGTCCGACACCACGGCGCGCGCGATGGCGACGCGCTGCTCCTGGCCACCCGAGAGCTGACGGGGAAAATGGTCGGCGCGGTCGGTGAGCCCGACGACGCTGAGCGCCGTGCGCACGTGGTCGTGCCGCTCCTGCTTGTTCAGTCGCGTGAGAAGCAGCGGCAACTCGATGTTCTGGAACGCCGTGAGCACCGGCAGCAGGTTGTACGACTGAAAGACGAAGCCGACGTGCCGCGCCCGCCAGCCCGCCAGCTCG
>CAYHCW010000681.1:0-1614 GCA_964355025.1 uncultured Gemmatimonas sp.
GCGCACGTCATCAACACCGATGTCTGGGCGTCGATGGGGCAGGAGGAGGAGCAGGCCGTGCGCGCGAGGGCGTTCTCCGGCTACATCGTGGATGATGCGCTGATGAAGCGGGCCGCGAAGGACGCCATCTTTCTCCACTGC
Organism: uncultured Gemmatimonas sp.; assembly: GCA_964355025.1. Classification (GTDB taxonomy): domain Bacteria; phylum Gemmatimonadota; class Gemmatimonadetes; order Gemmatimonadales; family Gemmatimonadaceae; genus PNKL01. Next base: position 142 of record CAYHCW010000681.1, read on the forward strand.
CTGCCCGCGCACCGCGGCGAGGAAGTGGCGGCGGCGGTGATCGAGGGGCCGCAGAGCCGTGTGTGGGCCGAAGCCGAGAACCGACTGCACATCCAGAAGGCCATCATGGCCGTGCTGATGGGGGGCGAAAAGCTGGTGGCGGCGAAGAAGAATGTGAGAAAGTCGGTGGTGAAGAAGCCGGTCGCGAAGAAGTCGCCGTCGCGACGGGCTTCGGTGAGGCAGAAGCCGCGTCGGTAGCGGGCGTCCGGACTGGCTTGGCGGGTCGGAGCGGCGTAGGTTCGAGTCTTCCTCCCACCCTCCGGTCATGACGCCCAGGTCGATCCGCCTCGCCGCAGTATTCGTCGGCTTGCTGTTCCTTGCCCCGCGCGCACCGGCACAGTCGCCGTTCGCCGCCGCCGACCTCACCGGGCTTCGCCTTCGCGGTATTGGCCCCGCCTCGATGAGCGGCCGTGTCGTCGACATGGACGTCGTGGAGTCCGACCCGTACACGATGTACGTGGCGGCGGCGACGGGTGGCCTGTGGCGCACGCGCGACAACGGCGTCTCGTGGGAGTCGCTCTTTGACGCCGTGCCGGTGCATTCCATCGGCGACGTCGCGGTCTTCCAGCCGAATCCGAACATCATCTGGGTCGGCACGGGTGAACGCGCCAACCGGCAGAGCGTGGGTTGGGGTGACGGCATCTACAAATCCACCGACGCCGGCAAGACGTGGACGAACGTCGGCTTGCGCTCGAGCCGCCACATCGGCCGTGTCGTCGTGCACCCCACCGATGCCGCCATCGCGTACGTGGCCGCGCAGGGTTCGGTCTGGGGGCCGGGCGGGGAGCGCGGCGTCTACCGCACGCTCGATGGCGGGCGCACGTGGACCCGCACGCTCTTTGTCGATGACGAAACCGGAGTCACGGACATTGCCATCGACCCGCGCGACCCCGGCGTGCTCTACGCCGCGTCGTACCAGCGGCGCCGCAGCGCCTTCGGTTTCGACGGTGGCGGCGCCGGCAGCGGTCTGTGGAAGAGCACCGATGCCGGCGCCACCTGGACGCGACTCAGCGGACACGGTCTCCCCGAGGGAGAGTACGGACGCATCGGCATCGCGATCTACCGGAAGAACCCGAATGTCCTGGTTGTCAGCATCGAGCAGGGTGCGCGCTACAACGCGTCCACGGCCTATGTCCAGCGCAAGGCGGGGCTCTACCGCAGCGACGACCAGGGGGCGACCTGGCGGTTTCTCTCCGACTGGAATCCGCGTCCGATGTACGCCAGCCAGCCGGTGATCGACCCCAACGACGATCAGCGCATCTACATGCTGAACGCCTATTCGTACAGCGACAACGGCGGCAAGACGTTCACCAGCCCGCGCAACGGCACGCACGGCGACGACCGCTTTGTCTGGGTTGATCCGCGGAACAGTCGCCACGTGGTGAAGCTCGACGATGGCGGCATCGGCATCAGCTACGATCGGGGCAACAAATT
>CAYHCW010000682.1:0-1606 GCA_964355025.1 uncultured Gemmatimonas sp.
GCATGGAACTACGTGAATTCTTTTCCGAAGAGGCCGTTCAGCTCGAACTGGCCGGCACGAGCAAGGACGAGATCCTCAAGGAGATGATCAGCCTGCTCAAGCTCGATGACAAGAACGAGCAGATGCTGTTCAAGATGCTCAAGCGTCGCGAGAACCTCGGCTCCACCGGCATCGGGCGTGGCATCGCCATTCCGCATTGCCGCTCGCTCGTCGTGGACAAGCTGCGCGTCGCGTTCGGCCGCAAGCGCGAGGGCATCGACTTCAAGGCGATGGATGGCCAGGCAGTGCACTTCTTCTTCCTGATCGTCGCGCCGCCGCTCGAAGTCTCCAATCAGTACCTCCCGGTGCTCGGCAAGATCGCCCAGTTCTCCAAGGAGACCGATCTCCCCGATCGCCTGAACGCGCTCGCCGACCCCGCGCAGTTCATGCAGTTGCTCGAGGAGAAGGGCATCTAGCCCGCTGGCGCGTGCTCCACTGCCACGCGCGCGATGTCGCGTTGCAGGCGGCGGTGCACACGCCACGATTGCAGCGCGGCCGCGACGACCAGGCCGCACGTCAGGCCCCACCAGATGCCGGGGCCGCCGAGCGGGGTGCCGAACCCGAGCCACGCCGATAACGGGATTCCAATCGCCCAGAAGCCGCACAGGTGCAGCAGCATCGGCACCTTGGTGTCGCCCGTGCCGCGCGCGAGTCCGCCCGCAACGGCCTGCGTGCCGTCGAACACCTGAAAGACGCCGGCAATCGGTATCAGCGCGGCCGCCACGGCGATCACCGCCGGATCCTGCGTGAACCACCCCGCGATGGCCCGTGGGAACGCGAGCATCAGCGCGCCGCTTGCGGCCATGAATCCCACGCCAAGCACCCACGCCCCGGCGGCATGACGGCGCGCTGACGGCATGTCGCCACGCCCCACGGCGTGTCCAACGAGTGCGGCGGCCGCGCTGGAAAAGCCCACCGGCACCATGAACGTCAGCGACGCGAGGCTCAGCGCCACCTCGTGTCCGGCGAGCGGCACGAGGCCTAGCCAGCCGAACATCAGCGTCGCCATGGCAAATGCGCCCGCCTCAAAGAACCACTGCAGTCCGATGGGAAGTCCGAGCCGCAGCGTGCGCCACAGCGGCCCCATCGCGGCCGCCGCCCGCCACGACCCACGCAGGTGAGGACGCAACGTCGGCCATCCGGCCATCAGCAGCACAGCCAGCATGACCCAGCGCGCGATCACCGTCGACCACGCCGACCCGGCCACACCCATCGGCGGGGCGCCAAGGTGGCCGAAGATCAGCACCCAGTTGGCCAGCAGGTTCACACCGTTGCCGATGACCATTGCCAGCAGCACGGGTCGCACGGTGAGCATGGCCTGCAGCGATTGCCGCAGCACGATGAACACGAAGAACGGCGGCAGCCCGGCGATGCTCAACTGCACGAAGTCGCGCGCGAGCGGCACCACGGCCGCGGGTTGTCGCAGCAGCAGGAACGCCGAGCCGCTGCCGGCGAACGCGAGGCCAACCACGAGGCTGACCGCGAGCGCCAGCAGCACGCCGCGCTGCACACCACGGCGCGCGCCGGCGTGATCCCCGGCTCCGAGCGCCTGTGAGACCACGGGGTC
>CAYHCW010000683.1:0-1604 GCA_964355025.1 uncultured Gemmatimonas sp.
GCTGGCCCTGCGCACGCAGCAGATCATCGGCTACGAGAGCGGTGTGGCGCAGACCGTCGATCCGCTGGCCGGGTCGTACTACGTGGAGGCGCTGACCGATGAACTCGAGCGGCGCGCCGTGGCCCTGATGGCCGAGGTCGAGGCGCTGGGCGGGTCGGCCAGGGCCATCGAGGCGGGCTTCCTGCAGGACGAGATCGCCAAGAGCGCGTACGCGTACCAGATGGCCATCGAGGCGGGACAGACCGTGATTGTCGGGGTGAACAAGTTCGGTGACGGGGCGGAGCCGCCGGTGATCGCGGCGCCGAACTTCTCGAAACTCGAGTCCGAACAGGCACGGCGTGTCGCGGCGGTCAAGGCGTCGCGCGACGCGTCGGCGTTCCAGGTGGCGCTGGCCGCCCTCGAGCAGGCCGTGCGCGCGGGGCAGCCGATCTTGATGCCGTTGATCATCGACGCAGTGCGCGCGCGCGCGAGCGTGGGCGAGATCAGCGATGCGATGGAACGCGTGTGGGGGAAGTACGGAAAGTAGATGGTAGAGGGGAGCTGCAAGGTGCCAGGGGCTAGGGGCTAGGGGCTAGGTGTTAGGTGTTAGGTGGCGGACGGCTTACGGCGTAGAGCGTACAGCGTACGGGTTCTTTTCCCGAGAAACCCTGCCGTCCCCCCCGAACCGTGCTAAATTGCTCGGCTCACGTGTCTTAGCCCCGCACCCGCCCATGCCCACGTACGAGTACCGCTGCAACAACGGCCACGGCTTCGAGGACTTCGTCCTGAAGATGAGTGACGCCAAGCCCCACGTTCCGTGCCCGACCTGCGGCGAACGGGGGGAGCGTCAGCTTTCTGCCGGCGGCGGTCTGCTGTTCAAGGGTTCCGGCTTCTACATCACGGACTACGGCAAGGACGGCAAGAAGGCGTCCGCGGTCGGGCCGGCCGGTGGATCACGGTCGGACGGGGCGAAGTCGGAGAGTACCAACGCGGAGAGCGCGAAGTCCGATGGCGCCAAGGGCGACGGCCAGAAGTCCGAAGGCGCCAAGTCCGAAAGCCCCAAGTCCGACAGCGCCAAGACAGAGAGCCCGAGCTCCAGCAGTCCGCAGCCGGAGCGCACGAAGTCGGAGCGGTCGACGGACGGGTCGAAGTCCGAGGGCTCGAAGCCGGAGCGCACGCCCAGCGCGCCCGTCCCGCCCAAGAGCGGCAGCGCGTGACACCCGACGAGCTGCTTCGCGTGGAGCTTGCCCGCGCGGCGCGCGCGCTTGGCGCCCCCGAAGATGTCACGCCGGTGATCGAGCGCCCGCGTGACCCGGCGCATGGCGATTGGGCAACCAACCTCGCCATGATGCTCGCCAAGCCGCTCGGCAAGAAGCCGCGTGACATCGCCGACGCCATCGTGGCGCAGCTCGACCTCAGTGCCGCCGGCGTTGCCGAGACGACGATCGCTGGACCCGGGTTCATCAACTTTCGCCTCGATGCCGGTGCGCACGCCAGGCGACTGACGCAGGTGCTCCAGCAGGGCGCGGACTTCGGCCGGGGCCCCGTGGCGACCGGCGCCCCGGTAAACGTCGAGTTCGTCTCGGCCAACCCCACCGGGCCGCTGCATGTCGGCCACGGCCGGC
>CAYHCW010000684.1:0-1601 GCA_964355025.1 uncultured Gemmatimonas sp.
TCTTTGCCGACGAGTCGGCGCTGCCCTATGGCGTGCAGGTGATGACCGGGCTCGCGATGGACTACCTGACGAACCCGCGGCCGAAGCCCTGAGGTGCTGCTTGCCTTGCCGGCACTGATGGACCGGCTCGTCGAGAGCGTGCGCGTCACGAGCCCGGTGGAGCTCATCGCCGTGGGCTTCGGGCTGCTGAGCGTCTACCTGTCGACGCGTCAACACATCATCAGCTGGCCGACGGCCATCGTGAACGTCGGCATCTACGCGTACCTGTTCTGGCGGTGGAAGTGGTACGCCGACGCCGGGCTGCAGGTGTTCTATCTCGTGCTCTCCGTGTACGGCTGGTACGAGTGGCTGTACGGCGGCGCGCGCCATTCGCCGCTCCGGGTGACCCGCGCGTCGCGCGCCGACTGGCTGGTGGCCGTCCCCGTCTTCCTGGTGGCGGCCGTCGGCATCGGCCGCGTGCTCGACCGATACACCGACTCGCCGGTGCCGTACATCGATGCCTCGCTCACCAGCGCTTCGCTCATTGCGCAGTGGATGATGACGCGCAAGCGGCTCGAGAACTGGATCATCTGGCTGGCGGCCGACGCGGTGTACGTCCCGGTGCTGCTGTGGCGAGGCAACGTCTTCACGGCGCTGCAGTACGCGGTCTTCCTGGTGCTCGCGGTCGTGGGGTGGCGGAGCTGGCGTGTGTCGCTGCGCACCCCGCCCGAAACCCCGGTGGCCGCATGACGTGGCGCGTGGTGGTCACCGGGTCGGAGTGCACGGGCAAGACGACGCTCGCGCGCGAGCTCGCCGCGCGGCTCGGCGCGCCGTGCGTCGAGGAAGCATCGCGCGCGTACGCCGAGGCACGCGGCGGCGTGCTGAGTGCGGCCGATGTTGAGCCGATCGCGAGGGCAACGCTCGCCGCGCAACAGCAGGTGCAGGGCGAACGGGCACGGACCATCGTGTTCGACACTGATCTCGTCAGCACGATGGTCTACGCGCGCGCGTACTATGGTTCGTGCCCAGACTGGATAGAGGAGGAGTGCAGGAAGCAGCTGGCGGATGTCTATTTGCTGTGCGCCCCGGACATTCCGTGGGTGCCCGACGGGGTTCGCGACCGGCCGTCGGCGGCTGCGCGTATTGCAATGCACGAGGCGTTCGCGCAGGCGCTTCGGGAGCTGGGGGGTCGCGTGATACCAATCGCGGGAACGGGTGACCAACGCACGGAACGCGCGATGACGGCCGCGCGTGCCGCACAACCGTCCGTGGGCGCCACCGCATGAACGCCGCGGGTCTCCTCGAACTCGACGCCGCCATCCTGCAGGCCGCCATTACGGTGCTGGCCGGCGGTCTCTGTTTTTCGCTGTACGTGCGCTTCGAGCAGCCGTACTTCGCGTGGTTCGGCGTGGCGTGGACGATGTACGCGGCGCGACTCGGCGCCATCCTCGCCTTCATGGTGCAGCGCGACCTGCAGTGGCTGTTCTGGCACCAGGTCTTCTCCGGAGAGGCGGCGCTGGCGCTGCTCTGGACGGCGCTCGTCTTTGTGCGGGCGGCACGGTGGCGCCACGTGTACTGGCTGGCGGTGCTCTTCCCTCCTCTGTGGTCGTACATCGCCATCT
>CAYHCW010000685.1:0-1597 GCA_964355025.1 uncultured Gemmatimonas sp.
TCTTCAGTCCCAGCCTCAAGCTCCCGTCGGCGCTCAGCCGGTGGGAGGGTGAGGTCCGCGACGCGTTGCGCAAGCGCATTGCGCGCGGGCACGTCACGGTGAGCGCCCGTCTGGAGCGTTCGGCGGACCTCGGGGCCGTCATCGACGAGACGCGGTTTGCGCAGTACGCGGCACAGCTCACGGCATTGCGCGACAAGTACACTCTCGGAGGGGAGATCGACGTGGCGACGGTGCTCCGGATGCCTGAGGTGGTGCGAGCCGGCGGAGAGGACGATGTCCTCGACGGTGGCGCCGCCGCCTTGGTGGCCATCGTCGATGCCGCGACCACCGAGCTGTCCGTCATGCGCGAGCGCGAGGGCGCGCGGCTGGCCGCCGTGATCCTCGACCGGCTCGCACTCATCGAGGCCGCCGTCGAGCGCATCGCCGCGCGTGCACCGGAACGCGTGGTCGCCCAGCGGGACCGCCTGCTCGAGAATATTGCCAAGCTCACCGGCGGCGTCGTCCTCGACGAACAGCGGCTCGCGCAGGAAGTCGCCATCCTTGCCGATCGCCTCGACGTGGGCGAGGAGATCGACCGGTTCCGCGTGCACATCGGGGCCTTCGGCGAGGCGCTGCGGGATGGCGGCGACGAGCCCGTGGGCAAGCGCCTGGGCTTCCTGCTGCAGGAGATGCTGCGCGAGGCCAACACGGCCGGCAGCAAGGCGAACGACGCGCTCATCCAGCGCGACGTCATTGCCATCAAGGAAGAGCTCGAACGGATCCGCGAGCAGGTGGAGAACCTGGAGTGATCTCGTTTCCCATCGTCCTTTCGGCGCCGTCGGGCGCAGGCAAGACCACCATCGCCCGGCGGCTGCTGGCCGAGCGCGGCGACGTGGGCTACTCGGTGTCGTGCACCACGCGCGCGCCGCGGCCGGGTGAGGTGGACGGCGTCGACTATCACTTCCTCTCCATCGACGACTTTGCCAGGCGCCGCGCCGCCGGCGAGTTTGCCGAGACTGCCGAGGTGCACGGACGCCCCTACGGGACGCTGCGCAGCGAGGTGCAGAAGGTGCTGTCGGCCGGGCGTCACGTGATCATGGACATCGACGTGCAGGGCGCGGCGCAGTTTTCGCGCGCCTTTCCGCAGTCGGCGCTTATCTTCATTATCCCACCGTCCATCGAGGTGCTCGTCGAGCGCCTCACGCGGCGGGGCAGCGAGGACCGCGAGGAGCTGCTCAGCCGGCTGCGCAGCGCGCAGGTGGAGTTGCACGAAATCGGACGATATCACTACGTGGTGGTGAACGACGACTTGGACCGCGCTGTGGCGCGGGTGTCGGCCATCATTGATGCGGAAATGGCCCGGCGCGAACGGGCCCCAGCGCTGGACGAACAGGTGGCGGACCTCATTGCCACGCTCGAGCAGAAGATCACGAATTACGTCTAACCCCGGATACCGACCATGCGAGTGTTTACCCCGTCCGAAGTCACCGAGCACGCGACCAACAAGTACCTCTCGGTGCTCGTGGCCGCCAAGTACACGCGCGTCCTCAACGAGTTTCCGCGCGACCGCTCGAAGTCGGGCGAGAAGAAGCTGACGACGCGCGCGCTCGAGGAGCTG
>CAYHCW010000686.1:0-1592 GCA_964355025.1 uncultured Gemmatimonas sp.
TCGAGATCGCGTACGACTCGCGTGACCTCGAGGGTGCGCTCCTGCGCCTCGGCAGTTGCGACGTGATCCTCGTCGATACGCCGGGGCGCGGACCCAAGGCCGAGGCGGCGGCCTGGCAGAGCATGCTGCGCCGCCTCGACCCCGATGAAACGCATTTCGTGGTGCCGGCAACGATGCGCCTCGACTTGCTGGCCGGCATGCGTGCCGACTTCGGCGCACTGGGCGCCTCGCACGCCATCGTCACCAAGGTGGATGAAGTGCCGATGGACTCGGTGGTCGCCCAGTTCTCCGCCGAGCTGGGCATGCCGGTGCGCTGGATCACCGACGGACAGGATGTGCCGTCCGACCTGCGCGAGGCGGGACCGACTCTCCTCGGCGCACTCGGCACGAGCCCGGCGATGGTGGCGGCGTGAGCACACAGGCCGAAGGACTCCGGCGTTTCGTCTCTGAGCGCGGCACGGGCGACGGCTGGACGCCGAGTGACGCGCGCGTCGTGCTGGTGGGCGCGGGCAAGGGCGGCATTGGCACGTCCACCGTGGCGGCGCTCCTCGCGCTCTCCATTGCCGAACAGGGACGCCGCACGCTCCTCGTCGATGGCGACGACCAGGCCGGTACGCTGCATCACTGGTTTGGCATCGAGCCGCGCCTTGGCATCGGCGCGCTGCGGACCAGCGGCATCGATCCGCGTGAAGCGGTGGTGCAGGCCTCCGAGATGCTCCACCTCCTGCCCGGTGGCGGAACCGCCGACGGCCCGGTGTCGCTGCTTTCCACGAGCGACCGCCGGGTCATCTGGCGCCGCGTCGCGGCGCTGTACGCCGACCATGACTTCGTGGTCATCGACGGCGGTTGCCGGCTCGACACGCTGGTGGCGGCAAGCACTGCCGGGGTGCGCCGCCTGGCGGCGATATCTGCCGCCGACCCGGTCTCGCTGGCCGCCACCTACGCGCTGCTCAAGGCCGTCGACGCCCGGATTCCCGGACTTCCGGTGGACTTCGTGGCCAGCCGGCAGGACGAAATGCAGGCCCGCTCCCTCTACGACCAGGTGCAAATGGCCGCACAGCGCTGGTTGCGTCGCGGCCTGAATTACGGTGGCACGATTCCTGAGGATGTGCTGCTCCGGGACACGCTCGCAGCGGGGGGCACGCTTGCCGCCACTGCACCGCACACCCCGGCCGCCACCGCCGCCGTTACGCTCGGCGGCCGGCTGATTGCCGAGTTGGATGACGTCGCACGGCGCTCCATCGCGCCCTCCGCCTACGATTGGAGACGATAGACCATGGATACGAACGCGCTGTGGACGAGGTACCTCGGCGGTGATGCCGACGCGCGTCAGCAGCTTCTCAACGAGCATCTGGGCCTGGTGCACTTCGTCGCCCGCCAGGTCGCCCGCGGACTCGCGGTCGACATGGACTTCGACGAGTTGGTCAGCGCTGGCACCCTCGGCCTCATGAACGCCCTCGAGAGCTTCGACGCGACGCGCGGCCTGGCCTTCAGCACCTTTGCCGCCCCGCGCATTCGCGGCGCGATTCTCGACGAACTGCGCCGTCAGGATCACGTGCCGCGTTCGATCCGGCGGAAGACGCGCGAGATCA
>CAYHCW010000687.1:0-1590 GCA_964355025.1 uncultured Gemmatimonas sp.
GCTAGGTGCTAGGTGCTAGGTGCTAGGTGCTAGGTGCTAGGTGCTAGGTGCTAGGCGCTAGGTGCTTGCGGCCCCAGACTGACCACCGTCTGCAACTCCGGCCGGAAGAACTCGGCGCACACCGAGCGCACCGTCTGCTCATCGATCGCCTCAATGCGCTGCAGCACCTCGTCGAGCGTCAGGAACGGCTCGCGATACAGCTCCACCGAGGCGGCGCGAAACATGCGCGCGGCCGGGCTCTCCATCCCCAGCGTGATCTGGCCCTTCAGCTGCTGCTTGCCCTGGGCCATCTCGGCCTCCGGAATTCCGTCGTCCACCAACCGCTGCAGTTCACCCTGCACGGCGGCCAGGGCCTGGTCGCGCGTCTCGGGCGCCGTGCCGACGTACACGCCGTGCGTCCCCATGTGGGTGTGGAAGCTCTGGAACGTGTAGACGCTGTACGCCAGCCCAAGCTCCTCGCGCACCTTCTGGAACAGCCGCGAACTCATGCCCCCGCCGAGCAGCGTGTCCACCAGCATCAGCGCATGACGCTGCGGGTCCCGGTGCGGCACGGTGGTCGATCCCAGCACGATGTGACTCTGCGCGCCCTCGCGCGCGACGTGGCGCACCACCGGCGGCGCCGGCGTGGATGGCACCTCGGCCAGCAGTGTGTCGTCACCGCGCGGGAGGTCGGCCCAGCCGGCCTCGGCAAGCACCGCGAGCAGGTGCTCGTGCGTCACGTTGCCCGACGCCGACACCACCACGTGCGGCGGGTGGTATGCCCGCGCGTGCAGGGCGCGGATGTCGTCCAGCTTCATCCCCGCCACGGTCTCGCGCGTGCCGAGGATCGAGTACCCCATCGGATTTGCGCCCCACTGCGCCTCATTCTGGAGCTCGAACACGAGATCGTCCGGAGTGTCCTCCATCATCGAGATCTCTTCCAGCACCACCTTGCGCTCGAGCTTCAGGTCGGCGGCCCGCAGCAACGGGCGAAACATCAGGTCGGCCATCACGTCGGCCGCCTCCGGCAGGTGTTCGTCCAGCACCCGTGCCTGGAACGACGTGTGCTCGCGCGACGTGTAGGCGTCCAGCGACCCGCCCAGCGACTCGAGCGAGAGCGCCAGCTGGTGGGCACTGCGGTTCTCGGTGCCCTTGAAGACGAGGTGCTCGAGCAGGTGCGACACGCCCATCACCTCGCGCGCCTCGTGCACCGACGCCGCCCGCACCCAGGCCCCAAACGCAACCGACCGCACTCCCGGATAGAACTCCGAAAGTACGGTCAGTCCATTGGGCAGCACCGAGCGCTGCACCCCCGACGCAGGGACGAGGGTGAGCGCCGCCACTACTTGCGGGGCCCGCGACCGCCGCGACCACCGCGGCCACCGCGATCACCGCCCTCACGGCGCGGATGATCATCGCCACTCGCCACGGCCGGCGCCGCGCTCGGCGCGCCTTCCGTCGTGGCATAGGCGTCGCCCTCGGGTGCCGCCACGGCGGCCGCCGGAGCGCCCGCCTCGCCGGCACCCGGCTTGGGCAGCAGCGCCTTCATCGACAGGCGCAGGCGGCCGCGCTCGTCGCGCTCCACCAGCTTCACCGTCACGCGCTCGCCCT
>CAYHCW010000688.1:0-1589 GCA_964355025.1 uncultured Gemmatimonas sp.
TCACCGAGCAGGAACTGTGCGCCATCTGCGCCGATCCGCGGCGTGACGCGACGCTGATTTGCGTGGTGGAAGAAGCGTCGGACATTGGCGCGATCGAGCGGTCCGACGAGTATCGCGGCACGTATCACGTGCTGGGCGGGCGCCTGGCGCCGCTCGACGGCATTGGCCCTGATGACCTCACCGTCGCGCCGCTCGTGGCCCGCGTCGCGGCTGGCGGGGTGCGCGAGGTCATTCTGGCGACCAACGCCAAGCTCGAGGGCGAGGCGACGGCGCTGTACGTGCAGCAGCAGCTCGCGAGCACCGGCGTGGCCGTGAGCCGCATCGCGCGGGGGCTGCCGATCGGCGGGGACCTGGAGTACGCCGATGGGGTGACGATTGCGCAGTCGATTTCCGCGCGGCGGGCGATTTGACGTGAGTGCAGAGGTCACAGGCACAGCGAAGTTCAGGGTGCAGAGGCACAGCCAGGTGCAGGGCGAAGGGGCACGGTGAAGTGCAGGGCCCAGGGGCACAGTGAAGTGCAGGGCACGGAGTGCCAGAGGCGGACGTGGTTCGGCGCCCCACTTCGCCCCCCTCCCCCTGCACGCCACTGTGCCTTTGCCCCGTGCACCCCACTGTGCCTCTGCCCCCCTGCACTGGTTGGTGGGGGTAGGCCTGTCCCTCCAAAGCACCATGCACCATCTTTAGCCCGTCCCCAGCCCTCCACAATGTCCGTTGGCTCCGCCAGTTGGTCCTTTACTGAAGAAGATTTCGGGGCGATTACCCACACGCTCCAGAAGTTCCTCTTCGACTGCAACGCCCGGTGCGCGCTCCTCGTGGACCGCTCGGGGCAGTTGGTCGCGACCGTCGGCGAGCAGCCGACCTTCGACCCGACGGCGTTCGCCACGCTGACGGCCGCCGATTTCAGCGCCAACGACCAGCTGGCCCGCCTGATCGGGGAGACCGATTTCAACTCGCTCTTCCATCAGGGCGAAAAGGAGTCGATGTACCTGGCCGACGTCGCCCATCGCGTCATTCTCGTGACCCTCTTCGACAACCGGACCACGCTTGGACTGGTGCGACTCAAGATGAAGGAAACCGTCGGTGAACTCACGCGGCTCTTCGAGGCCGTCTTCTCGCGCGGCCGCGATGGCAAGCCGCAGCAACCACACCTTCTCGCCGGCGCCGACGACGAGATCGACCAGCTGTTCAGCTAAGAGAGAACCGCTATGTCGATGATCAACTACGCCTCGCGCGAAATCAACTGCAAGATCGTCTACTATGGCTCGGGGCTCGGCGGCAAGACCACCAACCTCGAGATCATCTACGGCAAGGTGAAGCCCGACACGCGGGGCAAGCTGATTTCGCTCGCCACCGAGACCGAGCGCACCCTGTTCTTCGACTTCCTGCCCGTAGACCTCGGCACCATTCGCGGCTTCAAGACCCGCTTTCACCTGTACACGGTGCCGGGCCAGGTCTACTACAACGCCTCGCGCAAGCTCATCCTCAAGGGCGTCGATGGCATCGTCTTCGTGGCCGACTCGCAGATCGAGCGCATGGAGGCCAACCAGGAGGCCATGCAGAACCTGTACGACAACATGGCCGAGTACGGG
>CAYHCW010000689.1:0-1588 GCA_964355025.1 uncultured Gemmatimonas sp.
CGGCCATCGCCTCGGGCGGCCCGACGCTGACCGGCGTGCTCCCGGTCAACGTGGGGCCCGGGGATACGCTGGCGCTGGCCGGGAGCCTGCTGGGGGGCACGGGCGCGGTGGTGGAGATTGGCGCGGGCCGCGTGACGGCCTTCAGCGGTAGCGGGGGCGAGTTGCGAGTGGTGGTGCCCGACTGCCTGCCCGCGGGGAGCCTGCCGGTGCGCGTGCTGAGCGGCACCGCGTGGACCGAGTCGCGGCCGATCCAGCACGCGGCGCGTCGCCGGCCATCGTCCCTCAAACGGTTCGAGGGCATGGTCATCGGCGCCTCCGAGCTGGCGTCGTGCACCTCGCTCTCGGCGGACGGCGGCGGGGCGCGGTACATACTCATTCCACAACTCGCGTCGCAGGCACCCTCACCGACGCCATCGATCGTTCGCGTGTCGGTGGGTGGCGAGACGGTGGCCGCGCTGCTGGGCGGTACCGGAGCCGGCGCGACGTGGAACCGTGCCGAGCAGAGCGCACAGGACCACCTGGATGTTCGCCTGCGCGATGCGGAGCGGGCGCTGGCGCCGCTGGCGCGCGGAGGGGCGCCGTACCGTCCGCCGCTGCTGGCGCTGACCCTGGGAAGCCTGCGCACGTTTCGCGTGATCAGCGAGCTGGAGGGCGACAAGTTCACCTCGGCCACCGGACGTCTCCGGTTTCTCGGGCGGCATCTGGGCATCTACATGGACACGGCCACGTCGGCGGCCCTGTCGGACGCACAACTCGCGCAGATCGGCAACCTGTTCGACAACGACCTCTATCACACCGGCGTCGAGGCGTTCGGTCCCGAGTCGGACGTGGACCGTAACGAGCGGGTGCTGGTCTTCATGACGCCGCGCGTCAATGCGCTGGTGCCGGCGGGCGACTGTGCGTCGAAGGGCTTCGTCACCGGCTTCTTCTATGGCCGCGCCCTCCTGCCGTCGCAGGCCAACTCCAACGCCGGCGAGATCTTCTTCGCCCTGGTGCCCGACGCGGGCGGACAGTACAGCTGCCCGCACGTGGCCGCGGACGTGATGCGCTTCGTGCCGGGCACGTTCGTGCACGAGTTCCAGCACATGATCTCGTTCTTTCATCACGCGGTGGCGCGCTCCGGCAACACCGAGGAGCGCTGGATCAACGAGGGACTGAGCCACATTGCGGAGGAACTGGCGTCGCGCGTGTTCGAGCGGCGTTACCCGGCGCCGCTGGGCAGGTCGGTGTTGGGACAGCTCTTTCCCGATTCCGCGTCGCCCTTCATCGCGCCGCAGATGCTCAACGCGTACGTCTACCTCGGCAACCCGGCGAGCCATTCGGTCACCACCTTCGCCGGTTCGGCCTCGATTGAGGAGCGCGGTGCGGCGTGGCTCTTCCTGCGCTGGCTTGGTGACCAGAAGGGGGAGTCGATCTACCATCGCCTCGTGCAGACATCGGTGACCGGCGTGGCGAACATCGAGGCGCGCGCCGGCGAGCCGTTTTCACGCTTGTTCGGTGACTTCTCGATTGCCCTGTACGCCGACAGCACTCCGGGCGCCCCGCGGGAGGTGGTGGTGCCGCGGTATCGTTTCCTCAGCCGGAACCT
>CAYHCW010000690.1:0-693 GCA_964355025.1 uncultured Gemmatimonas sp.
CCACCGCATCGACGTCGAGATGGTTGGTGGGTTCGTCGAGCAGCAGGATGTCGGGCTCGGCTACCAGCGCGCGCGCCAGCAGCGTCTGCCGCTTGCGGCCGCCCGAGGCCGCGGCAAACGGCGCGTCGGGGTCGAGGTTGAGGTGCACGAGCACCGTTTCCACTCGCGTGTGCACCTGCCAGGCGCGGGCCGCGTCGAGCGCGTGATGCGCGCGGTCGAGTTCGCGCAGCAGGGCGTCGCTGTGATTGGCGCTCACGTCGTGGCTCACCTGGTGGTAGTGCGCCAGCAGGCGGCCCAACTCGCCGAGGCCGGCGGCCACCACGTCATAGGTGGTGCCTTCCACGTCACCCGGGATTTCCTGCTCTAGACGGGCCACCGTCACGCCTGTCTGGCGCACCACCTCGCCGCGGTCGGCCAGCAGGGAGCCGTCGAGCAGCTTCATGAGCGTGCTCTTGCCCGTGCCGTTGCGGCCCAGCAGGCACACCCGTTCGCCGCGCTCGATGGAGAACCCCGCGCCGTCGAGTACCGGGGGGCCGCCGAAGGCGATGGTGACGTCTTCAAGCCGAGAAGAGCCATCAAGAAAGGGAAACTCCACAACAGAACCCCCAAGCACCCCGTACAATTCTCCAGACCCACTCCCACTGGAGCCCGAATGCGTCACGCTCGCTTCTTCCCCCCCTCGCTCCTGCTGCT
>CAYHCW010000690.1:703-1580 GCA_964355025.1 uncultured Gemmatimonas sp.
GAGAACCCCGCGCCGTCGAGTACCGGGGGACCGCCAAAGGCGATGGTGACGTCTTTCAAACCGAGAAGAGCCATTCTGAAAGGTAAAGCCTGTGCCCCTGTCCTATGCCTCCACTGTGCCCCTGTCCTGTGCCTCCACTGTGCCCCTGTCCTGTGCCCACAACAAATCCCGCACCAACCCCGTACTCTCCTTCAGACCCACTCCCACTGGAGCCCGAATGCGTCACGCTCGCTTCTTCCCCCTCTCGCTCATGCTGCTGGCCGTGTCCACATCGACCGGCGCGCAGGGCAAGCTCAACAAATACGGCAACCCTGCCACGGTGGCTCCTGCTCCCACCACGGCGGCCATCAGCGTGCGCGACCTCCAGATTCGCCTGTACGCCTTTGCCCACGACAGCATGCAGGGGCGGCAGATTGGCCGCGTCGGCAACATGAAGGGCACGGCGTACATCGCCGCCGAGGTCAAGCGACTGGGGCTCGTGCCGGCGGGGGACAATGGCACCTTCTTTCAGGTGTTGCCGTACCACACGCGCCAGTTCACCAATCATTCGCGCCTCACCGCCAACGGCAACCCGCTGGCGTGGGAGAAGGACTGGGTGGCGGTGCCGGGAATTCGCGCCCCGCGTGCCATCAGCGCGGTGGACGTGATCTTTGGCGGCGTCGCCGGTGACACCACCAAGCAGATCACGGCGGCGCAGGCCGCCGGCAAGTTCGTCGTGCTGCTGCCGGCGGCTCCGCAGGCTGCCCCCGCCCCGGGCGGTCGTGGCGGCTTTGGCGCGTTCGCCCCGCCCTCCATGCGACTCGCCGGTGCGGTGGCCGTGGCGACGATCAATCTCGACACGCTCACGAGCGCGCAGCGCGCGGCCATCAACATTCCG
>CAYHCW010000691.1:0-1573 GCA_964355025.1 uncultured Gemmatimonas sp.
CTGCCTTGCACCTTATCGGTTTGAACTGGAGTGGCGGTTAACGGAGATGAAGAGATCGCCCGGCGCGACCGCCGAGTTTCGCGGGAATACTGGACACGGCTTGCCTGGGGGACCACTCGACGTCGCCGGACGCCGCGTCATCGGCGCTGGCGCGGGGCCGCGGGGCTGGCCTGGTCGCTCGGTTTTCTCATGGTCACCAGCGATTTCGAGGCGCTGCTCCGGGCCACGCCGGGCGATCGGCCCGGGCCGCCATCGTCCAGCAGCACGTCGTAGCTGCCGCCGCCGGCATCGACCGCGCGCTTCAGTTGGTCGCGGCGGGCTTGATCGGCCACCACGATCTTGACCCGCGCGTTGGCGAAGCGTGACTTGTCCTCGATGTCGACGGCGACGATCGTCGCCTTCGGGAAATACTCCTGCCACATCTTGAGCGACCCGCCGTCGGCGACGCCGATCTCGAAGATCGCGATGGGATCGTTCTTCCACGGGAACAGGAGCGGTTCGTACACTTCGGTGTAGTGGTGGAGACTTGGCCCCTTGTCCGTGTCGGCGGCGGCCCGCGTCAGTCCGCCGAGCTCGAACACCGTTGCTGACTGGGGCGGGGCCGCGGTACACGACACGGTCGCTGCCAGGAGAGCAGCGGAAACCACGAGCCGGCGCGGGAAGTTGACCATGACGCAGCTGATTCTACCCGGTGTGGGCTGACCGGAACGAGGCCATGTTACGCTCACCCTCGCGACCCCCGTTCCGATGGCACACTACCAACAACTCCAGTTTGTCGAGATCGCGGCGCGGCACATGGCCGCGGACTGGGCCGGGCTGCGCGTGCTCGAGATCGGGTCCGCCGACGTGAACGGATCGATCCGGCCGTTCTTCCCGGGGAGTAACTACACGGGCGTCGATCTGTCGGCGGGACCCGGCGTCGACGTGATCGCCCCGGGGCACGAACTCGCGCTGGCCGACGACAGCGTCGATCTCGCCATCTCGTGCGAGTGCTTCGAACACAACCCGCGCTGGTGCGAGACGTCCGTGAACATGCACCGGATGACGAAGCCTGGCGGCGTCGTGCTGGTAACCTGCGCGTCACGCGGCCGGCTCGAACACGGCACCACACGAACCCGGCCGGAAGAATCGCCCGGCTCCCAGTCGGTGGGCTGGGACTACTACCGCAACCTGAACCGCGAGGATTTCGAGCGCCGGCTCGACCTCGCGGCGCTGTTCGAGGCTCATGCGTTCTTTCAGAATGCCGTTTCGCACGACCTGTATTTCGTGGGCCGCAAGCCTGGCGGCGCGGTGCGGCCGCTGCAACTGGACCTGCCGCGCCTGTGGTCGGAACTGGCGACGGCGAATACGCTGGTCCATGTCGACCAACGGGTCCGCCTGCGCGACCGGCTCCACGCAGCCCAGAGCTGGCCGCAAAAGTGGGCGCAGCATCTGCCCGACCCGGCCTTTCAGGCCTTTGCCATCCGCTGGGCGACGGCCGAGAAAGCCGTCAGGCGGGCACTCCGGGGCAAATGACCGCCGTCCCGTGTTAACCTCGTCAGGACTCTCCGCGCGCGAAAGTGGCGGAACTGGC
>CAYHCW010000692.1:0-1572 GCA_964355025.1 uncultured Gemmatimonas sp.
ACGTGCCGCAGGCGGCGCAGCTCACCGATGGCATCCATCGTTGCGTGAGGTTCATGTCGCGCAACCGCGCCGCACGTGCGTCCAGGCACACGGGGCACGCGGAGAAGCGTCCAAGGTCCCAGGTGTCGGCAAAGACGCGTCCGTAGTCCAGCGCCAGCGCGCCGTCCAGGGCGGCTTCGAGCGTGGCGAGCCGCGGCGGCGAGAACTCGCCGGTCGCAGCCAGCGCGTCGAGGGCGCCATTGCCCGCGCGCACGGGGATGAGGCTCACCGCGCCGGCGCCCTGATCAAACGCGAACGTCGCCGAACGCACGGCCCATTCGGCTGCCTCATCAGGCGGCATGAACGGCGGCTGCACGAGCACGAAGGCGCGCGAAGGGACGCCCATCGCGAGCAGCTGCCCGGCCGCGGTCGCGTACGACTCGAGCGTCATGCGCTTGTTGAGCTTCGCGAGAACATCGGGGTGCGCCGTCTCGAGGCCCATCGCCACCTCGAGTTCCCCGCCCAGCAGGTCGCGAAAGCGCTCGACCTCGGGGCCGATGAACGACGGGTGGCACTCCACAATCACGCGCCGGAATCCCTGCAGACGCCCGGCGATTTCCGCGTAGTCACCGGGCGGGATGGCCCGGTGGTCGAAGAAGCTCCCGCTGTTGTAGAGCTTGATCACCGGGGCCGCCGGGAGCGAGGCCAGCGCCACGTCGATCTGTTGCGCGATGGCCCCGGCCGGCACGTTCTCCTCGAGTGAGTGCTGCCAGAGGTCGCACATCAGGCAATGGAAGGGGCACTCGCGATTGGTGAGGAAGACCGTGGCCACGCGCCGCACCACGCCGCTCGCTCCCATCTCGTCCTCGACGAAGCAGGCGTACGGTTGCTCCGCGCTTACCGGCGGCCGCGGCGGCCGGCGGCCCACGATCCACGCGTCGCGCTCTGCGGGGCGCGACGGATATGCCGCCGTGCCGGCGGCGCCGGTCACGTGTAGAGCGCGAGGAAGCGCCGGCGGTACTCGGCTTCGCTCCACGGCATGGCGCGTCGCATCGCCTCGGCCTCGATGGCGCCGTGCTGGAAGCGCCGTTTCGCGAAAACGGGCATCTCGGTGCCGGTGATTGCCCGCACGCCGGCGGCGACAATCTCGCCCTTGAGCGCGTAGAGCCGGTCGGTGTCGTAGCCGGTGAGCGCGTCCCACGGAAGCGAGCCCGCCAGTTCCACGAGCGCCGGCCGCGTGTAGGGGCTGAAGCTCTCGAAGCCCAGATGGCGCGCCGGGGCGCACGTGCGCACATACGACCGGCTCAGTCCGCCGGAGTACGTGAGCGAGTGCTTCATCGTCTCCACCCCCCAGCCCTCCTGGTACAGCAGGGGATTGTTGACCACGCTGCGGATGGTGAGCTCGGAGTTCTCTTCTATTGGATAGTCCTTCATGTTCTCGTCGCCGCCGTCGCCGTCCATCAGGTAGCGCCAGTCGGGGTAACGCGCGCGGATGCCGCGCATGAGCGCGAGCCCCATGGTGGCGCACTCCACGTCGAGCGACTTGTAGTCCTCGGTGATGCGAATCACCTCGCTGGCGTCGACGGCCGAGAG
>CAYHCW010000693.1:0-1571 GCA_964355025.1 uncultured Gemmatimonas sp.
CGCGAGGTGCACTACGCCAAGGTGATGCTCGACCAGCTGTTCGGGCGCGCGTCGTTCATCAACGAGATCATCTGGGCGTACGACTATGGCGGCCGCACCAACAAGCGCTGGAGCCCCAAGCACGACAATATCCTGTGGTACGCGCGCGACCCGAGGCACTTCACGTTCAACGTGGACGCCAGCGATCGGGTGCCGTACCTGGCGCCGGGGTTGGCGGGTGCGGAAAAAGCCGCGCGAGGGAAAGTCCCCACCGACACGTGGTGGCACACCATCGTGAGCCCGACGGGGAAGGAGAAGACCGGCTACCCCACGCAGAAGCCGCTGGGGATCCTCGAGCGCATCGTGAAGGTGCACTCGCACCCGGGCGACAAGCTGCTCGATTTCTTTGCCGGGAGCGGATCGTTTGGCGATGCGGCCGACCGCAACGGGCGTGACTGCGTGCTCGTGGATTCCAGTCCGGCCGCCATTGCGGTGATGAAGCGGCGGTTCAAGGGAAGGGAAGTTCTACTGCATACCACGAAGACGCGAAGCACACGAAGGGGCGCGAAGGATAAATAGGGAGTGCGTCACCGCAGCGTCGGTGGCACACCCCCCGAGAATTTCTTCGTGCATCCTTCGCGCCCTTCGCCCCTTCGTGGTAGCAGTTGCCGTTATGGCACCCGCTTGACCGCCTCATTGATCATCGCCGCCGTGCCCGCAGGGTCCTCCACCTCGACGATGATCTCCGCCAGCCGGTCGTCGTGCAACTCGATGGTGATGGCGTTGGCCGGGTCACGCACGTCCCAGAAGCGCCAGCCGTCCGCGGTCCAGAACGTCCCCGCCACGAAGAACCCGGGCACGTCCGTCCCCGGCAGCTTGAGCCCGTGCCACCAGCGATCGGCGTGCTCCGGGTCGTGCCGGGCGCTCCGTACATGCGTGAGCGGCACGAGCAGCTGGCTCTTGAGCGCGAAGAACTTGTGGCTGCCGAGGACGAAGACGACCAGCGTGTCGTCCTTGATGGAGATCTTGACCATGCTGTGCTCCGGATGTGTGGTGGCAGACCCGCTACGGCTTCAACCGAACCACGAGCCAATCGGCCAGCGCCCCCATCACCTCACCGTCGATCTTGCCGTTCGTCAGCTTCGCGTAGCCGGAAAACGCACCAATGGAGTCGCTTAGGAAGAGGTGATTGCGGTCCTTGAACATCTTCAGCGTCACGTCCTTGTTGCCGCCGCCCCGGAACGCCTGTTCGAGCACCGGTGCCTGGTCGGGCGTGACCTGCTGGTCCGTGGAGCCCTGCATGATGAGAACCGGTGTCGTCACGCGAAGAGCAACGGGGAGCGGATCGTAGCGGAGAAAATACGCCATCCACCCGCCACCTCGTTCAATGGAGTCGAGGGCCGGTGCGACCAGCCGGCGCAACGAATCGCGCTGTGCCGGCGTCAGGTTCGGCGCTTGTGCTATCGCCGTGTCATTCTGGATCTCGATGATGCGCCGCCCGGGGTATCCGGGCCCCGCCATCAGCACGATCGCCGCTATCTTCGCATCGGTGCTCGCCACCAGCGGCGCAATCATCCCGCCCTCGCTGTGCC
>CAYHCW010000694.1:0-1571 GCA_964355025.1 uncultured Gemmatimonas sp.
GACGATCAATCCACGGAACCGGGAAGGAGCGCAAGTACCGGCCGCCGTGGCCGGCGGCCGGTGAGCGTTCCCGGACGGTCGGTCTCGGGCCGCTTTCGCCCTTTTTCGGGTATCTCGCGCGGCTCCGCCCGCCGGTCGAGGTCCGGCTGGGTCGATGGGGACTTGCTCCGCCACGAGGTCCCTACCCAGCGAGTTCGAGTTGCGGCCGCTCCCGCGCCGGGGCGATCGGCGGCGAGCGTGCGGGCAGGCCGAGGTGCTCGAGGATCCTCGCTGTCACAGTCGGCCCGTCGAGGTGCGCCGCGGCGCGCATGCGGCCCGGGCGTTTCGGGCACTGGAAGACGTCGCTCTCGAAGGTGCGGCGCCGAGCGGGGCCCAGGGCACGCGGTTGCGCGGCGGCACGTCCGCGCCCGCGCTTGCAATCGCGGCTCACTCGGTCGCGAAGCACCGTTCTATCAACGCGCGCCCCGTCGCGTGGCGGGCCGTCGGCGCGGCCGGCGCCCAACAAAGTTTGGGCGCAGCGCTCCGGCGCAGCCGCTGAGCGCAACGCAACCCTAATGCATCCACTGCGCCGGAGTCACGCGTGGCCGCGTGACGCCCAAACTCACCATTGGGCGCCTAGCAGAATTCCGGCGAATGGAGGGCCGCTGCAGCCACGCTGCGATCGGCCCGCAGACAGCCGCGCTGGGACACGCTCGCCGTCCGCTGGGACACGCTCGCCGTCCGCTGGGACACGCTCGCCGTCCGCTGGGACACGCTCGGCAAGCAATCGAGGCTCGAATCCTCTGCCAGCCACGGCCGCCTCACCTCACGAATCGCACCTCAGCTACATCGCCCCGGGACCCGGTCGGCGTCTGCCGGGACAGATCGGCGCTCGCGCAAGCATTGCAGCCACCCTGTCCTGTCCCAGGACAGTCGCTCGCGGTCGAGTGCGCCAGCGGGGCGATCACTCGCGCTGCCACATCATGCGGCGCTCACATCGCAGTTGCCAGCCACCGCGACAGCCGTCCCGTAGTTCACGCGACTTGAAACCATCGAAATCGCTGGCCAGCGAAACCGGCGGCGGCGCCTAAAGCGCAACGGCGCGCCGCCTCGCGAGAGGAGCGCGCCGTGCGAGGATCGACCAGCACAGAATACGTCAGTTGCCGTGCTCGTTGACCGACGTCGCGAAGTCCTTGATGTTGCGGGTCGCGGCGGCGTCACCGGCCTGCTTCGCCCCCGTGTCCGTCGACTCCTGGCCACCGAGCGCGTTCGCCGAGGTACCGAACAGCTTGCGGATGTTGTCGCCGAACACCGTCACGACGCCGATCGCCGCGATCGCGATGAGGGCGACGATGATGATGTACTCGGTCATGCCCTGACCGTCCTGGCGCCGCATCATCTTCTGCATCTTCCGCATGGGATCCTCCGGGTTTCGGTCGATTGAGCGGGCCCCTTCATCTGGCCCCTCCTTGATGAGTGGAGTATGCGATCGGTTCTTCCAAGTGCAACATCCGTCGATCGACCGACGGACGGTCGGCGTCCGCCGGGACACGAACGGCGAGGACTCCACGCTGGCATCCTGCCGCCGCCGC
>CAYHCW010000695.1:0-1570 GCA_964355025.1 uncultured Gemmatimonas sp.
GGTGTCTTGGAGCCGCTCGCCACGGTATGGCCGATGGCACGCACGCCGGCACGGAACACGGCGCCGCGCGCGTTCGCCGTGCTCCAGTCGAGCTGCAGCGCGTAGCCGGGGCGCACGGTGCCCTTGTCGGCAAAGTACACGGCGCAGGGCTGCGATCCGTAGCCGGTGCCGCCCGTGCCGCCGCTCGCGCAGCCAAACGAGAGCCCCACGGCCGGGCCGAGCGCGGCGCCGAGTGCGCCGACGATGGCGCGGCGGTAGAGCAGGGCGCCCTCGAACGAGTTTTCGCGTACCACGCCGGCGGGTGTATGGTTGCGCATTTGCACGATGGCGAGCGTGGCCAGATACGTCGTCTTGCCCGCAGGCCGTACGAGCATTGCCTCCAGTTGCGTGCCGGTGACGGTGTGGCCGTCGTCGGCACGCGAGCGGTAGCCGATGTTGCCGCCGAACTGCATCTGCGCGTGCGCGGTGGCGGGCACGGCAATCAGCGCGGCGAATACCAAGTGTCTCATGTGCGTTTCCATCGATGGGGGGGGGCGGCGGCTACGCCGCGTGCGCGTCGAACGCCTCGAGCACTTCAGCGGCGTTCACCGTGGCCGCGCCCAGCTTGCCCACCTCGACGCCGGCGGCGTAGTTGGCAATGGTCGCGGCCTCGAGCGGCGTGGCGCCGGCGGCGAGCATGGCGGCGAGGTAGGCGATTACTGTGTCGCCGGCGCCAACTACGTCGTAGACCTCTCTTGCCGTCGTGGGGATTCGATATACGTCAACGGCTACTGAAGCTGTGGGCTGTACGTTGTACGTTTTAGGTTGTACGAGGGCCATGCCTTGCTCTGACAGTGTCAGCAGCAACTGTTGCACTCCCAGTTTGTCTAGCATCGCCGGCAGGGCGTCGGGGTGATCGAGATCGACGGCGGCGCCGAGGGCGGCTTCGAGTTCTCTCCGGTTGGGCTTGAACACGGTGGCGCCGCGGTACGCAAAGAAGTTGCGGTACTTGGGATCGACCACCACCGGAATGCCCTTGGCGTTGGCCTGCGCGATGGCGCGCTCGATGACCGCCGTCACCAGCACGCCCTTGTTGTAGTCCTCGAGAATCACGGCGTCGGCGTCGGCCACGGCGCGATCGACGGCAGCGAGCAGTGCCTCCACCTCAACGCCGGTGCAATCGGCGTCCACTTCCTCGTCCACGCGAATGAGCTGCTGGCTGCGCGCCAGCACGCGGGTCTTGGTGGTGGTGGGGCGCGTGGTGCTCACCAGGCCGCGGGTGTCGCCGCCGAGTGCGGTGATGAGCTGCGTGAGGCGCGCGCCCGCGGCGTCGTTGCCGATGACGGCGACCAGCTCGACCCGCGCGCCGAGGGCGGCGACGTTCTGCGCGACGTTGGCGGCACCGCCGAGGGCATCCTTGCGGTCGCGCACACGGCAAACGGGCACAGGAGCTTCTGGGGAGACGCGATCGACGTCGCCGTGGAGATAGACGTCGAGCATGGCATCGCCTATTACGGCGATTCTGAGGGACGAGGACTTTGTGAGGAGAGTCTCTAGGCGGGTGCGGAGCACGGTTGATCGGTGAGGGGTG
>CAYHCW010000696.1:0-1563 GCA_964355025.1 uncultured Gemmatimonas sp.
AGGCCTCGGCACGGCGTTCCCCCACCCCTTTCAGGAAGGTGATCGGGGTGTCGAGCACCCGGGCGGGCGCCTTCTCCTTGAAGCTCACCCCTCGAGCAACTCGCGGGCGAAGGTGTCGGCGTCGAACGAGCGCAGGTCGTCGGCCTGCTCGCCCACGCCGACATACTTGACGGGGGCGTCGATGGCTTCGTGCACGGCCACTACCACGCCGCCGCGCGCCGTGCCGTCGAGCTTGGTGATGACGAGCCCGGTGACCGGCACGGCCGCCGCGAAGGTCCGCGCCTGCATGACCGCATTCTGCCCGATGGTGCCGTCGAGCACCAACAGCGACTCGTGCGGTGCGCCGGGAAGCCGCTTGGCAATGACACGGGCGACCTTCTTGAGCTCTTCCATGAGCCCCTCGCTGGTGTGCAGGCGCCCCGCCGTGTCGATGATCACCACGTCCATGCCGCGGGTGACGGCGGCATCGATGGCGCTGTACGCGACGGCGGCCGGATCGCCGCCCGGCTGCGCGCCCACGAAGTCGCTGCCGCTGCGCTGGGCCCACACGCGCAGCTGGTCGATGGCGCCGGCGCGGAAGGTGTCGCCGGCGGCAATCATCACGCGCTTGCCCTCGCGGTGGAGCCGCGTGGCCAGCTTGCCGATGAAGGTCGTCTTGCCGGCGCCGTTAATGCCGAGCACCAGGACGACGGCGGGCTTGGTGTCGCCAAGCACCAGCGCCGGGGCGCTGTGGCCGGCGTTCAGGGCGCCCACGAGCCCCTCGCGAAGCGCCTCGAGGAACTCGGCCTCGGTCTTGATGGCGCCGCGCTGTGCCTGCCGCTCCACCGCCTCGATGAGTCGCGTGGTTACCGGCACGCCCAGGTCGGCCTCCAGCAGCAGGGTCTCGAGCTGCGCAATGGACCCGGTGTCGGCGCCACCGCGCGCGAGCACGCCGACGTCGCGCAGGGCGACATCCTTGATGCGTTGCCAGAGGGTGCGCTTGGACTTGAAGAGGGACATGGACGGCGATTACGGATTCTGGATATCGGATTCCGATTTCGGATGGCGATTTCGGATTCGGATGTGCGATCGGGATTGAGGTTAGGGAATCTACCGCATCGGGGGGCTCGGACAGAACCGGACGAACGCACTGCGGGGCCATTTCTCCCGTGCAGACGACGAAGCCCCGGCCATTGGCTGGGGCTTCGTCGGTGCCCAGAGGGTTCCTGCGCCAGCGGTCCCCGCGCTTTCAGGATCACGCCGTGTGCACGACCGCTCCGGCGCCGTCCGCGCGCTCATGCTTGTACTTGAACATCAGCGGGAAGGCGATGCCGAGGAGCAGCGCGTACCCCGCAAACGTGAACCAGATGCTCCGCCAGTCCTTGACGCCGGCCACCGTGAAGTGGTCGACGACCCAGCCGCTCGCCGTGCCGCCGAAGAAGGCGCCGAGCCCGTTGGTCATGATCATGAAGAGCCCCTGCGCGCTCGCGCGAATGCTGCTGTCCGATTCGCGATCGACGTACAGGGAACCCGAGATGTTGAAGAAGTCGAACGCCATGCCGTAGATGATCATGCTGAGCACCA
>CAYHCW010000697.1:0-1541 GCA_964355025.1 uncultured Gemmatimonas sp.
CGCGGTCGTCGTGCCGCAGGTATTCCTCCACCTGCATCCAGTTCATGTCGCTGATACGCACGTCGAGTCCCCTTTCAGCAGGCGCCGGAAGTTCAGTTGCTGTCGGCGTAGTATGTGGCTGCGGAGTACCGGGCGCCACGCGCGGCGTACTGGGCGCTACGCGCGGAGCACCGCGTGCGACCGCCACCATCGATCAGCCTGCACCGCCGCCAGCGCCAACAACCACCCGATGGCCGCCCAGCCGATGTCCCACAGCCCCGGACCGCGCAGCCCCGTCAGCAAGGCAAGGACTTCCAGTGTCAGCAGGTATCCCGCCGGCAGAACCCACGGTGCCCAGCCGCTCATCAGTGCCGCGAGCACGACGAATGCCACCGCACCCACCGCCCGCAGCACTGCGGGCTGGTACGCCATGAACGGCCAGACGGGCCACATCCAGGCACCGGCGCGGGTGGGTCGGAATGCCCCGCGGCCGTCGAACTCGAGCCGCGGGTCCACCTGCAACGCGACCGTGCTATCGGCTGCATCCGCGACGGCGCACGCCTGCGTCAACGGCGGACGCAGGTGCAGGGTGGCCCCGACGGTCGCCTCGAACATGAACCGCACGCAGTCGGTGCGCGTCATTGGTCGGCCGAAGGCATCGCTCTGGACCCGTGCGTAGGTGCGTTCCTGCGGACCAACTATTCGTACGTACTTGTTGCCGACCTGCGCACCATTGGGCACGGTGATGCACGCGGTCGAGGCGGGCGTAGACGCGGGACACGAAAGGCGCGACACGTTGCTCCAGGCGCCGGTGCCATCCGCGCGTTCCACAAGATCCGGCCACGCCGTGTTGGCTACGTGCAGGCTCGCGAAGGCGGCCAGCACCGCAAACGCCACGCCCACGCGAACGCGGGGCCGAACTGCGCGGGTGGCTGCCCACCAGGCCAGCGTTGCCCCTGCCGTGTTGCACGCGATATCCATGGCCGTTGACGTGCGCCCGGGCACCCACTGCTGCGCAAACTCGATGGCCGCGCTCACGAACAGCCCGGCCAGCGCCGCGCGCCAGACCGGCCATCCCGCGCGCTGTGCGATCCACCCCAAGGGGGCGAACAGCACCACGTTCTGCACCAGATCCACGCCAGCCATGTTCGCCGTGAAGAACGACCAGAATGGGATGTCGAGAATCCACCCCACGCGGCGCATGGTCAGATAGAGCGCGAGCGCCAGCCAGAGCGCGCCGACGACGACGGTAACGCGGCGCGCGGTCAGGATATCGTCACCATGCGACCGCCCTACTTCGCGGTCCCGGCCGCGCGTTCAGCCGCCAGCTCGAGTACGGCCGTCTCGCGCTGGGCATCGTTGAACGCACCCTCGCTCCGCGAGATCACCAGCGTCGCCACACCATTGCCGATGAGGTTGGTGATGGCCCGCGCCTCGCTCATGAAGCGATCCACGCCCAGCAGCAGCGCGATGCCCTCGATCGGGATGACGTTGATCGACGACAGCGTGCTCGCCAGCACGATGAACCCCGACCCGGTGACCCCCGCCGCCCCCTTGGACGT
>CAYHCW010000698.1:0-1539 GCA_964355025.1 uncultured Gemmatimonas sp.
ACTGCCGGGGCCAGAACGTCTCGTCCGAAATGACGTACGAGGCGCTGATCTTGGGGTACGTCTGGAGGCCGAAGCTCTTGCCGAAGGCGCTGTTGCCGTCAATGCGCACGCCGCCGGTGAGGAAGAGGATGTCGCGCCAGGCGATGACTTCCTGGCCGAAGAATCCGGCGTTGATGACGCGCTGGCTGTTGACGTCATTGATCAGCCGGATGGAGCCGCTGACGAGCGTCGGGTAGCCCGGGCCAGAAAAGTTGTTGGTTTCCAGCGAGGTGGAATAGAGCCGGCTGTCGAACACCTGGGCGCCGACAGAGGTGGAGGTCGTCCACGCCTCGTTGATCGGGCGGCGATACGTGCTCGAGAGGTCGGCCGTGATCATCTGCCGGTGCCAGAGCGTCTGCCACATGGCGCCGAGCGGGAGGCGCAGGTTGGCGAACGGCACCACGTAGTTGACTTCGGCGTTGTTGTTGTCGTAGCCGAAGGCGAGCCGCGTGGTGAAGCGCTCGGTGGGCTGGTACGACAGCGTGGCGCCGGTGATGAAGTGGAAGGTCGTGTTCAGGACGTCCGACCGGAACAGGTCGGCGTTGTTCACGCAGGTGGCGGTGAGGTCAACGCAGCCTGTGCCCTTGTAACTGGAGTTGGTGCCGCGCGAAATGTTGAGGGCCGCGCCGCCGGCGCTGTTGCCGTCCGCGAAGCCCTGGCTGGCGTTCTGCGCGAGCGACGAGTTGATGGCAAGGTTGAAGTTCTTGGCCGGGACGAAGCCGAGGTTGACGCGGAGGCCGCGGTTGTGCGCCGCGCTGCGGGGCAGCGTGCCCTTCTCGTCGTCCCAGTTGCCGCCCACGTAGTACGTGGTGCCGCCCTGGGTGCCGCCGCGCACGTTGATGCTGAAGCGCTGCACCGGGCCGTCGCTCAGCCAGCTCCCGCTGGCGGGGCAGGTGGGATCCTCGAACTTGACCCCGCTGCCGTTCACGTTCAGCGGACCGCGGCACTTGTTGAACCACATGCCGGTTTCGTCGTCCTTGGAGCCAATGTGGCCCTGACGGTTGAACCCGGAGCTGAGGTTGAGCGACCATTGCGGCGCGCCGCTCCGGCCCTGCTTGGTGAAGATCTGGATGACGCCACCCGAGGCTTCGGTGCCGTACAGCGTGGTGGCCGACGGCCCCTTCACGATCTCGATGTGGTCGATGTCGTCGGGCGAGATGTCGTTGATGGGCGACGACTGCTGGCCGCCGCCCGTGGCGACCGGCCCGTTGCCGTTGAAGACGCGCACGCCGTCGATGTAGATGAGCGGGTTGTTGCCCTGGCTGACGCTGTTGACGCCGCGCAGGCGCAGCGTGCTGCCGGCGCCGGGCTGGCCGGAGTTGGCCAGCACGCTCACACCGGTGCTCGCTCCCGCCAGCAGCTGTTGGGGGTTGGAGGCGGCGGTGCGCGCGATCGCCATCGTGTCCATGGTCGCCATGGCCGTGCCGACGGAGCGGCGCTTTTCCTCGCCGGTGGCGGTGACGACGACGCCGCTGAGGGCGTACGCGGCGCGCGTGAGTT
>CAYHCW010000699.1:0-1536 GCA_964355025.1 uncultured Gemmatimonas sp.
GGGATAGCGGCGACGGCTGGGAGTGAGTTCGGGGTGGCGGGTGCAGGTGAGGGGGGTGAGTAGGGTCGGAGAACGAGTAAGGGGGCGAGCGCGCGCGGCGCGTTCGCCCCCCACCCACTACTCACCCTTGCACCCGCCACCCCGAACCCACCACCCCACTCACCACTCACCCTTGCACCCGCCACCCCGAACCCACCACTCGCCCCTCACTCAAACAAATCCTTCCCTTCCGTCTCAAGAAACTTCGTATGCACATCCCCGCGCACGAAGTCCGGGTGGCTCATCACCTTGCTGAGGAACGGAATGGTCGTCGACACGCCCTGCACGATGAACGTGTCGAGCGCCAGGCGCATCTTGGCCAGCGCCTCGGGGCGGTCGGCGCCGTGCACGATGATCTTGGCGATCATCGAGTCGTAATAGGGCGGCACGGTGTAGCCGGCATACGCGTGGGTATCCACGCGCACGCCGTTGCCGCCGGGCAGGTGGAAGACCTCAATCCTGCCCGGTGACGGCTGGAAGTTCTTGAACGGGTCCTCGGCGTTGACGCGGCACTCAATCACGTGCCCGCGCATCTGCGGCGTTTCCTTTTCGCGCATCGGCTCGCCGGCCGCCACGCGAATCTGCTCCTTCACGAGGTCCACGCCGGTGATCATCTCGGTGACGGGATGCTCCACCTGGATGCGCGTGTTCATCTCCATGAAGTAGAACGACCCGTCGGTGTCGAGCAGCATCTCGATGGTGCCGGCGCCGACGTAATTGATGGACTTGGCGCCGCGCACGGCGGCCTCGCCCATCCGCTCGCGCAGCGCCGGCGTCATGGCCGGCGACGGCGATTCCTCGATGAGCTTCTGGTGCCGGCGCTGCACGGAGCAGTCGCGCTCGCCCAGATGGATGACGTTGCCGTGGGTATCCCCGAGGATCTGGAACTCGATGTGGCGCGGCCGCAGGAGATACTTCTCCACGTACACGTCGCCGTCGCCAAAGGCGGCGAGGGCCTCGGCGCGCGCCAGCTGGAACGCGCGGGGAAATTCGTCGGCATCGTTGGCGACGCGCATGCCCTTGCCACCGCCGCCGGCGGAGGCCTTGATGATCACCGGAAAGCCGGCGCTCGTGGCGAAGGCCAGTGCCTCGTCCACATCCTCGATGGGCCCCGGGGTCCCGGGGACCACGGGCACGCCGACCTCGATCATCTTGGCGCGGGCCGCCGCCTTGTTGCCCATCACGCGAATCTGCTCGGGCGTCGGGCCGATGAACGTGATGCCGCTCGCCGCGCACGTCTCGGCGAACTCGGCGTTCTCGGCCAGGAAGCCGTAGCCCGGATGGATGGCGTCGGCGCCGGCAATCTCGGCGGCGGCGATGAGGCGCGAGATCTTGAGGTAGCTCTCG
This sequence comes from uncultured Gemmatimonas sp., assembly GCA_964355025.1. Taxonomy (GTDB): domain Bacteria; phylum Gemmatimonadota; class Gemmatimonadetes; order Gemmatimonadales; family Gemmatimonadaceae; genus PNKL01. The sequence goes on from CAYHCW010000699.1 coordinate 1,387, forward strand.
CGCGCGGGCGCCGGACCGATGCAGACGTCGTCATCGGCAAAGCGCACGTGCAACGACTCGCGGTCGGCCTCGCTGTAGACGGCAACCGTCTGGACGCCCAGCTCGCGACAGGCGCGGATGACGCGCAGCGCGATTTCACCTCGGTTTGCA
>CAYHCW010000700.1:0-1533 GCA_964355025.1 uncultured Gemmatimonas sp.
TCGCGCGCCGGCATGCGCACGCGAGCCAGCCGTTGACGAAAGCCGGCCACCGAATCGGCCGGGCCATGCTGCACGCGCCACGCCCAGTACGCCGACTGCAGCGTGGCACTACTGGCTGCCGCACTGGTCATGTTGGAGAAGGCAAAGAGCTGCGTGCGCAGCTTCCGGCGTTCCTTCTGCAACGCGGCCATCTTGGCGAACAGCGTGCCATACTTGGCGCGCAACGCCGGGCGGGCGTTGATGGAATCAGATAGCGTGCGCTCGATGGCGGCGCGGCGCCCCATGATGCCCGCATCCCGCAACCCTTCGAGGCGCCCGGGAATGGGCTTCCATCGATTGGAGATGCCCAGCAGCTGCACCAGTGCGTCGCGTCGCTGGTTGTCGTCGGTGCTTGTTTCGCGGAACGCCTTGAGCGCCGCCATGTGGCTGGCGAGAAACCGCTCGTCCAGCGGCAACGCCACGTCGCGCTGGTACTCGAGCTGGCTGATGGTGGTCAGGCGGCGCGTGGCGCCCGGACTGCCGATGACGAACACCACATCGCCGTTCTTGACGCCGTCCACCCCGCCCCACGCAAAGTGATGGGGACTGGGCATCGGCTTGCCGTCGGCGCCATACGCGCGCATCACCGCGAAGTCGAGCGCGTAACGCGGAAAGGTGAAGTTGTCCCAGTCGCCGCCGAGGTTCGCCATTCCAAGCTCGGCCGCGACGACCAGACGAATATCGGTGTAGCGGCGGAATACGTACGCCGACGAACGCGCACCGTTGTACAGCGCCACCACCTGCACCCACACCGAATCACCCGGCGTGGCGTACTTCAACTTCAGTCGCGCCTGTGCTGCCGCGCTCGCCGTCTTGCGCGCGTCGTCGCGCGGCGGACCTTCGGCCACGGCGTCGCCGGCCTTGTTCACGTCATCCGACACATCGACCGCCGCCAGCAGCTGGTCGGCGAACATCCCCGGGATGCGCCGTTCGTCGGCGGCGGTGGCCGCCACGTAGCCGGAGTCGAGGATGTTCTCGCCCTTGCGGCTGATGCCGTTCAGCGAGCCGCGCACGCAGTGGTGGTTGGTGATGATGAGGCCGTCGTTCGATACGAACGCCGCCGAGCAGCCCGGAATGCGCAGCGCCGCGAGGCGGGCGCGCGTGAACCACGCCGAGTCGGCGGTGAAGCCGTACGTGGATGAGAAGTACTCCGACGGGGCATACTCGAAGGTCCACATCTTGCCGAGGTCGAAACGACCCACCGGAGCCGGAGTGGGCGCGGCAGCAGGACGCTGGGCCAGCAGGGCCGCCGGCAGGAGCACGAGGACGAAGAGACCGCGAATGGAGCGCATATACAGGGTCAGGTTGGGCCGGGCCACCACGGCCCGGCCCTGAAGAATCCCTGTTTTCGCGTGCTCAAGCAAGCGGCAAGCGTGCGCGCCAACGCCGCGCACGGTGGCACGTTACACGATCTTCAGCGCCTGCACCTTTTGCGGCAGCTGGCGCAGCACGCGCGCGGCAATCGCCTCGGCGTCGTCGTCGGCGGCAATCACG
>CAYHCW010000701.1:0-1529 GCA_964355025.1 uncultured Gemmatimonas sp.
CGTCACCGACCTCAAGTCGTTTCACGCAGGCGAAATGGACGCCATGCGCCAGAAGGCGCGCAGTGTGGCCGGTGACGGGCGCTCCGAGCGATACAAGACGACCCAGGAGCAGGACCTGCCTGCGGGCCTCGCGGCCCACGAATTCACCGCACCGTCGAAAAAGAAGTAGCCACAATCGCGCGCGCCGTTCGTTCCTCCAGCCCCAGGCCGATGTTCCGTTCTCTGCGACTGCTTGTTCTCGCTGCCGCGCCGCTCGGCGCGCAGCAACTCACCGGATTTACCGGCGCCAGTACTGCGGCGCAGCGCGCGGCAGAACAGGCGGCGATCGCACGGCCCGATGGGGCGCATGCGAAGGAGTTTTCCAGGGCACTGTCGGATGGTCCGCACGTGGCAGGGACGCCGGGGCAGGCGAAAACGCGCGATTACGTCATCGAGCAGATGAAGGCGATGGGGCTCACGACCGAGGTGCGCGAGTACCAGATCTGGATGCCGCACCCGACGAAAATTGAGGTGTGGGCCAACGGCAAGGCGCTGGACCTGCGCGAAGGGCCGGTGAAGGGCGACGAGACGAGCGCCAAGTATCCCGAGACGTTGCCGATCAACGGGTACGGCGGCAGTGGCGACGCCGAGGGTGAGGTGGTGTTCGTGAACTTCGGGCTCGTGGAAGACTACGCCACACTCGATTCCCTGGGCGTGAGCGTGAAGGGGAAGGTCGCCGTGGCCCGGTATGGCCGGAGCTTCCGTGGCATCAAGGCGCGCGAAGCCGAGAAGCACGGCGCCGTGGCCCTCCTCATCTACACCGATCCACAGGACGACGGCTATGTGCAGGGGGACGTCTATCCGGATGGTCCCTGGCGTCCGGCGCAGGGCATCCAGCGCGGCAGCGTGATGAACGGCGCGGGCGACCCGAGCACACCGGGTTACGGAAGCACGGCGGGCGTGCCCCGCATTGCGCTGGACAAGATGCCGGTGCCGCATATCCCGGTGGTTCCCATCGGGTACGGCAATGCGTCGGAGATCCTGTCGCTGGTACGTGGCACGGCAATCCCGCACGGCTGGCAGGGCGGCATGGCGTTCCGTTATCACGTGGGCCCCGGACCGTCGCGCGCACGGGTGAAAGTGAGCACCGACACAGCCACGGCGCCGCTGAAGGCCATCTGGAACACGTTCGGCGTGGTGAAGGGGACGGAACTGCCGGACGAGATCGTGGTGATCGGTGGTCACCGTGATGCGTGGGGCCCCGGCGCCGGCGACAACGTGAGCGGCGTGGTGGCAATCCTCGAGGCGGCGCGCGCGGTGGCCGAGCAGATGAAGGCCGGCTGGAAGCCCCGGCGGACGATGCTGTTTGCCACGTGGGACGCCGAGGAGTGGGGGCTGATTGGATCGACGGAGTACGTCGAAGACGACTCGCTGCGCCTGATGAAGGGCGGCGTGGCGTACTTCAACCAGGACGGGGCGGGAGGCGGCCCGGACTTTGGTGGTGGTGGGTCGCCGTCGGTGCGTGGGCTCCTGGGCGGCGTGACGAAGAC
>CAYHCW010000702.1:0-1520 GCA_964355025.1 uncultured Gemmatimonas sp.
GGCCGCGCGCATCTATCGGGTGGGGCTGCTGATGTACGGCAAGCGGCCGAGCATGCGGGAACTGGTGAGGTGGATTCGGCAGTCTTAGCGTAAGGGCGGGCGTGGAGACGTATGGCAGCTGTAGGCTGTACGCTTTACGCCGTCGGCTTACCGCAATCTCCGCGTGGCGTCGATCAGCGCTTCCATGTGCGCCAGGTAGCGCTCCAGCGCGCGCTTGCCCACGGGCGTCAGGCGATACTCGCTCTTCGGCACGCGGCCATCGAAGCCCTTGTGGCACTGCACGTAGCCTGCGTCCTCGAGCTTGCGGGCATGCACGCTGAGGTTGCCGTCGGTGAGCGCCAGCAGGTCGCGCAGGTCGGTGAAGCTCACGCGGTCGTTCACGGCGAGCGCGCTGATGATCGCCAGGCGCACGCGATCGTGAATGAGCTTGTCGAGCGCCGTGGACACCGGCTCGCCGCCGAGCACCGGCACGAGCGCCGGCGTGGAGGGAGCAGGTTTGCGAGCGCCGCGCGCCGCGACGCCAGACGATGCCTTAGCCACCGTGATACCTCGCGATGAAGACGCCAAACCCCAGGTGTAGCGCGCCGAACCCGGCGCCCAGCAGCCACGCGTGCGTAACGGCCGGCAGCAACAGCGCGGCCGCACCCACGGCAACGATGAGCGCGCCGAGCACCGGCACGGCACGCACCGAGAACGCACCGCCCGACACCACGGCGGCACCGTAGCAGGTGAGCCACGCACCGGGAAGCAGGTCCCACGCCGAGGCGCGCACGAGAGCGATGGTGAGCAGTGCGCCGGCGACGAGCGCCGGGACGAAGGCCAGCGCAAAGGTGCGGGCTGGCCCGGTGCGCAGCGACTGTCCCGAGCGTTGCGCCTTGCGGGCGACGGCGATGAGCGACAGGGGAATGGCGATGGAGGCCGTTCCCAGCCAGAGTGCGAGACGCGCCTCGGGCGTGTTGGCGAACGGCGTCAGGACGGCGGCGACAGTGCCGAGTACTCCCGTCAGGATCGTCCCGGCGCCGGAAACCGACGTGAAGCGCCCCGCGCGCACCATGGTGTCGCGAATGAACGCGAGCTGGTCGGCGGCGTGGTCAGCGAGGGCTGTCGGGCGTTCAGCGGTGGGCGGAGGCATGTGCTTTGTAATATAAAGAGAACGACAGAAAACGACAGAGGGCGACAGAAGACGACAGATGCCTGGTCTGTCGTACTCTGTCGTACTCTGTCGTACTCTGTCGTACTCTGTCGTTTTCTGTCGTTTTCTGGTGTTAACACAAGAAGGACCGGCCCCCGGAGGCCGGTCCTCTTGTACGCGTGCAGCGCGAGCCGCGCGCGATTGCCAACTCATTGCTTCGAATTGGTAACGGAAAAGGTATAATCAGACCAGCAACTCGCGCCAGAGTTTTTCAAAACTTTTTTTACGCCGCCGCACCGGTGGTGCAATGCGTATCGAACGCGCGCGTCAGCTCCTGTGCGATTTCATCGGCGGTGCGTCCCTCGATCTGGTGACGCTCGAGCATCGT
>CAYHCW010000703.1:0-1511 GCA_964355025.1 uncultured Gemmatimonas sp.
AGGCGGATGGTGTTGCCGAAGTTCACCGAGGGGCCGGTGGCGTAGTTCGCCAGGCGCCATCCCTGGCGACGGATGTTGGTGGTGTTGCTTTCGTACCAGAGGCCCGCCTCGATGTCGTTGCCGGCGGCCTTCACGGTGAAGCGGGCGTTGGTGCCCATGCGCTCGCCGTCATACTGCGTCTGGCGGAAGTAGATGGGGTCGGGGCTCCACGATGACCCGTAGCTGGGGGCCGTCCAGTCGCCGTTGCCCTTGTTCGTATGGAAGTAGGGCTGCACCACGAGGTGCGCCCGCTCGCCCAGCGCGAAGTCGGCCATCACGTAGGCGAGGTTGTCGCGGCGCGCGCCGAGTGCGGACTGCCAGTACGCTTCGTCTTCCTGTCCCGACGTGGTGGCGAACTGCTTGGCCGTGCCCCAGTCGCTGAACTGGTCCCAGTCGCGACCGCTGGTCTTGAAGCGCGCCAGCGACAGGTCGGCGTAGTCGGCCTCGCTGCGGTTGGAGAACGAGTAGAACGCCGTAAGCTTGTGCGACCCCACAAACGCGACGGCCTTGGCATTCACCTGCTCCTGCCACGTCTGGCCGTCGGAGAAGATGCCGTTGCGGGTGAGGATGCCCTTGTTCTCGGGCGACTCCTGCACGCCGCCGCCCTTCCACTTGTCGTTGTCGTGGCGGCTGAAGCTGATGAAGGCGCTGCCACCGTTGCTGCCGCGGCTCCACAGGCCGGTGTCCCAGCGCAGCGAGGAGCGCCAGGTGTTGGCCATGCCGGTGGTCTGGCGGAAGCTGAAGGCGCGGTTGGCGCGCGGCATGTCGGACGCGTACTGGATGACGCCGCCGAGGTTGTTGGCGCTGGCGGTGCCGAGCGCGCCGTTGCCCTGGGCGACGCCGGCGGCGCCGAGGTTGTCGCTGTCAATCGCGCGGCCGACGCCGAGCCCGTTGAAGTTGCCGTAGCTGCCATCGCCCAGCGGGAGGCCGTCGAGGGTCTGGCCGATCTGCGCCGTCTGGAAGCCGCGAATGGTGACGCGTGTCGACCATTCGTACGTGCCCCACGGGTCGGCGCTCTGGAAGTTGATGCCCGGGAGCTTGGTGAGCGCCTTGAGGGCGCTGCTGCCGGCGGCGTTCTGCTGGAGTTCGCGCTTGCTGACGGCGTTCACGGCGCGGACTTCGCCCTGCCCCGACGCCGTGGCCGTGATCTGGACGACGCCAAGCTTCTGGCTGGAGTCGCGCATGGCGCGCGACGCGCCCTGCTGGGCGAGTGCGGGGGTGGCGACCAGGAGCAGCGTCGCGAGACTTCTGGAGGAGATTCGCATGGGGGGGGAGTGACGAGGTGGAGGACGCGTCAGTACGTGGACGGTATGCTCTCGCTTCAGCGGCGAAGGTTCGGCGCTCCCTGTCACGGACACGTACAGTGTTGAAGCCGCAGTTTCGTAACGACGCAGGGCCCGATTGTCACGGGCATTGGTGCGTTGTGTCTCGGATGCTCACTGCCAACTGCCACGGCGGAACTACCGATTTCC
>CAYHCW010000704.1:0-1509 GCA_964355025.1 uncultured Gemmatimonas sp.
GGGCGCGGCCGGCGAGCTGATCGATCTCGCTCGCGGCGTCTGCTTACCGGCGCGCGCGGCCTTTGAGGACCTGGCGCTGTCGATCGACGGCGAGATGGTGACCGGCGAGACCCTGCGGGCGGACCGGGCCCGCGCCATCTACGAAGAGATCGTGCGACGGCAGCGCGACCCGGCGCTGGTGGAATGGATGGGGCAGGGCCTGCTCCGCACGCGCATCTTCCCGATTGCGCCGGGCGAGGAAAAGACGGTTGTCGTGCGTTTCCGGGCGATTGCCGAACGCGAAGGGGAGGCGCTGCGCATTGACTTCCGTCCGCCGGTGCGCGGTGGCGAAGAGTTTGCCGGCGGCACGTTTGAGCTGCGCTATCCGGCGCGCGGCGAGTTTGGCCGGGCGTTCTCGCCCACGCACGACCTGCGGGTCGTGGACAGCGGGTCCCTGCGCGCGATGCGCACCGAGAACGTGCGCGGCGTGGTGACCGTGCTGGTGCCGGTGCGGAGCGGTTCGACGGCCTCGGTGCACGTGCTGACGCACGCCGTGGACGGCGAAGACGGCTTTGCCATGATCACCATTGCGCCGCCGCCGGCCACGCGCGTCAGCACGCCTCGCGATGTGACGTTCGTGCTCGACGTGTCGGGATCGATGCGCGGTGCCAAGCTGGACCAGGCCAAGGCGGCAGGACGCGCCTTGCTGGCGTCGCTCAACACGTCCGACCGTTTTCGCGTCATTGCGTTTTCCACGGAGGTCCGTGACTTCCGCGATGGGTGGAGCGCGGCCACGCCGGGCAACGTGCGGTCGGCGCAACAGTACCTGCGCGAACTCGCCGCCGAGGGATCGACCAATATCTCGGGGGCGCTGGAGGAGGCACTGCGGGCGTCGCTGGTCAGCGACCGCCTGCCCCTGGTGCTCTTCCTGACGGATGGTGCGCCCACCGTTGGTGAACGGCAGCCCGATCGCATTGCCGCACTGGCCGAACGCCTGCGCGGGCGGCAGCGGCTGTTCACGTTCGGGGTGGGCACCGACGTCAACGCGTCGCTGCTGGAACAGCTGGCCCTCAGCGGTCGGGGGACGGCGCAGTTTGTGCGCCCGGACGAAGACGTGGAGCGCGCGGTGGATGTCGTGGCCCAGCGCCTCACTCGGCCGGTGGCCACCGACCTGCGTGTGCGCGTCAATGGCGTGCGTGTCGACCGGGTGCAGCCGGCGGGTGACCTGGACCTCTTCTCCGGCCAGGAGCTGACGGTGTTCGCCCGCTATCGCGGTGGACGACGTAGTGCGACGGTCACTGTGGAGGGCGAATCGGCCGACGGCCCCGTGCGCTGGACGACGACGGCCGACTTTATGGGGCGTGCCGACGAGAACTCGTTTGTCGCAAGGCTGTGGGCCGTGCAGCGCGCGGGATGGCTGAGCGCGGAGCGCCGGCGCAACGGCGCGACGACCGAACTCGACGACGAATTGCGCCTGCTGGGTACGCGGTTTGGCATCCCCACCGAACTGACGTCGTACCTGGTGGTGGA
>CAYHCW010000705.1:0-1507 GCA_964355025.1 uncultured Gemmatimonas sp.
CGGGCCTCTTCGGCGGCGGCCGCGTCAGCAAGGACCACCCGCGCGTGGTGGCCTACGGCGACATCGACGAGCTGAACGCCGTCATCGGCCAGGCGCGCTCAGTGGAGATGATGCCGCGCATCGACGAAGTGCTCGCGCCCATCCAGCGCGACCTCTTTTCCATCGGCGCGCTGCTCGCCACGCCCGACCTTGAGAAGATGCGCGAGCAACTCGCCAAGGCGCGCATTTCCGACGAACGCATCGCGCAGATGGAGCAGTCCATCGACGACGGCGAAGCCGAGCTCGAGCCGCTTAAGGCGTTCATCATGCCGGGCGGCACGCCCAAGGCGGCCGCGCTGCACGTGGCGCGCACGGTCTGCCGCCGTGCCGAACGCGCCGTCATCAGGCTGCAGCACGACGTCGAAATCCCTCAGGTGGTCATCATCTACCTGAACCGGCTCTCCGACCTGCTCTTCGTGCTGGCCCGCGTGGCCAACCGTCGCGCCGGCGCCGGCGAAGTTACCTGGTGAGCGACTTCGACCTGCTCGGCGCGCGCCTCGTCGTGCGCGCCGGCGTGCTGGCCGACGCGGCCGCCCTGGTGCGTGAGGCTGCACCGGGCCTGCGGCCAATCGTCATTTCCGACGACCAGGTGGGACCGCTGCATGCCGCGTCAATCGCCGCGGCACTTGGTGCGGAGCTCCTGACGTTTCCCGCCGGCGAGGCCAGCAAGACGCGCGCGCAGTGGGCCACGCTCACCGACGCGCTGCTCGAACGCCGGCTGGGCCGCGACACCGTGATCATCGCCGTCGGCGGCGGTGTCTGCGGCGATTTGGCCGGGTTTGTGGCCGCCACTTTCCTGCGCGGCGTGCCCGTCGTGCAGGTGCCCACCTCGCTCGTGGCGATGATCGACGCCGCCATCGGCGGCAAGACGGGCGTCGACACGCGCCACGGCAAGAACCTCGTGGGCGCCTTTCACCAGCCGCTGCTCGTACTCGCCGACCCGCTGGCCCTGCGTACGCTGCCGGCCGAGCATCGTCGCGCCGGCATGGCCGAGGCCATCAAGCACGGTGCCATCGCCGACCAGTCGTACTACCACTGGATTGCCGCACACGGCCGTGCGTTGCTCGCGCCCACGCTGACCGATGACGTGGCGCTCCGCCTCGTGCGTGACAGTGTTGCCGTGAAGGTTGGCGTGGTGACGACAGATGAGCGCGAAGCCGGACGCCGAAAGATCCTCAACTTCGGCCACACCATCGCGCACGCGGTCGAACATCTGAGCGGTTACTCAATCTTGCACGGCGATGCCGTGGCCATCGGCATGGTAGCGGAAGCGCGCCTCGGTGAGCTCGCTGAGTACACGCTTCCGGGCCTGGCCGATGACATCCGGAGTCTCTGCGTGGAGCTCGGGCTTCCCGTGTCCATCGATGCGGCATTCAGCACCGACGCCATCATCGAACTGACGCGCGGCGACAAGAAGGCCCGCGCGGGCGCGGCGGAATATGCGCTGCCCATGCGACTCGGCGAGATG